>CAYFTD010000165.1:0-14938 GCA_964345915.1 uncultured archaeon | reverse complement strand
CAAGAAAGGGATTCTCAAGGCCGTCAAGGCTGGACTCGATCCAGTGAAGATCAACATGACGATTCTCAGAGGTCTCAATGAGAACGAAATCCCTGCAATGATGGAGTTTGCTGGTTCTGTGGGTGCCATTCTTCAGCTGATAGAGCTTCAGTATATGCCTGAGGAGAACACCAGCACATGGCTGGAATTCTGGGCGGATCTTGAGCCAGTTGAGGCAAGACTCCAGAGCATGGCCTCGAAAGTGAGAAGGAGATCTCTGCATGGCAGGAAACAATACTCCATTCCCCAGCCAAATGGGCAGGTGCTGGTCGAGGTAGTTCGTCCCACACACAACAGTTCGTTCTGTGAGGGTTGTACTCGTCTGAGAATGACCTCTGACGGAAGACTGAAGCCCTGCCTCCTTAGATATAACAACTTGGTGGATGTTCGCTCTCACCTGGGGTTGGGAGAATCAGAACGTCTCGTGGATGAGGCCTTGACTAAGGCAGTGCAGACACGGGAACCTTTCTGGCAAAAGGAGGAGTGAGTTTGATAGAGGTGACCGAGAAGGACATCTCAATCGATGAAGTGGTCTCGAAGACCCGTCGGCCAGAGATGGGTGCAATTGTTCAATTCTTGGGCACTGTAAGAAGCATCACGGAAGGAAAGAGAGTCAAGCGTCTGGACTTCGAGGCTGAGGTGAAGCTCGCCGTAGAGGAGCTTGAGAAGATTAGGGCAGAAACGATTCGGGACTTTGGTGTGACCGACGTGTCGATTGTACACAGGATTGGGAACCTGAATGTAGGCGAGAACATAGTCCTAATCGTCGTTGGGGCTGCCCATCGCAACCAAGCCTTTGACGGATGCCGATACGCGATTGAACAGCTGAAGAGCAGAGCTCTGATCTGGAAGAAGGAGCACATTGAAGGGGACAGCTATTGGGTGGGTGACAGACAGGTTGAGCGAGAGGAAGGAACCGGTTAGAATGATTGACATCTCGGGCAAGCCCGAGTCAGCCCGACTTGCAGAGGCTGCAGGCGAGATTGTACTCCGTCCAGAAACTGTGGAGGCAGTTCGTCTTGGGACCACAAAGAAGGGCGACGTGTTATCAGTTTCTGAAACTGCAGGTATTATGGCAGCAAAGAAGACTGCTGATTTGATTCCACTCTGCCATCAAATACCACTATCCTCTGTCGCTATTTCCTTCGAGTTCAGGGGCGACCGGATTGCGGCTGTCTGCACTGTGGCTGCCACCCATGCCACAGGTGTTGAGATGGAGTCACTAGTCGGAGTGACCACTGCGCTGCTATCAATATGGGACATGGTGAAGTACCTGGAGAAGGACTCTGAAGGACAGTATCCGAATGCACGACTGGAAGGCATTCGAGTCCTACTGAAGCGAAAGGACGAGATTCGATGACAGACGAGCATAGAAGAAACCAGAAAGTGAGAACGGGCTTTGCGGTGCTTACTGTAACCGACAGCAGGACAAAAGAATCCGACAAGTCCGGCCAGGTGGCACAGGAGCTAATCAGATCCGAGGGTCACGCCGTCGTTGAATATGATCTTGTCCCAAACAGAGGAGAGGCAATCGTAGAGAAGGTAAGAGGATACCTAGAGAATCCCGAAATCCGTGTCATAGTCACCAGTGGTGGAACTGGTGTGGGGAGTAGAGACGTCACAGTACGAACCCTCGTTCCAATGTTCGAGAAGCAACTTGATGGATTTGGCGAGTTCTTTCGCCGTATTAGCTACGAGGAAATCGGAATTGCCGGTATCTACAGTCAAGCATCAGCAGGAATGATAGGTAAGACAATACTATACTGCCTTCCGGGCTCGAAGAACGCAATGACTACTGCCCTGACAAAGGCCATACTTCCCGGGCTTGGACATTTACTATGGGAGGTGGATAGATGAAGAAGATGGACCCGTTCAAATTGCTGGTCTCTCAGGAAGAAGCAGAACATATACTCTTGGATCATTGCGCCCCAGTTGAATCAACCAAAACTGTCCCAATCAGTCAATCCTTAGGGAGAGTTCTAGCAGATGATTTGATAGCCGATAGGTTTGTGCCACCTTTTAACAGATCTGCGATGGACGGGTACGCAGTCATCGCAGAGGACACCTTCCCCGCTAACGAAGAGGAAGTTCTCCTTAGACTTGATGGAGTGATTCATGCAGGGGAAGTGTCAGAAACCAGCGTTTCGAGAGGCAGATGTGTTCAAATCGCCACTGGCTCTCCTCTTCCTCATGGTGCGGACGCAGTAGTTATGGTGGAATTTACAGAACGCCGCAAAGAGAAGGTACTGATAACAAAACCTGTCTATCCCGGTGCAAATGTATCACTCAAAGGTGAGGACATCAAAGAGGGCGATGTTGTACTCCCACGTGGCAGTCATTTGACTCCGGCCAGAATCGGAACCCTTGCAGCACTAGGAAAGACAAACGTAGAAGTCTACTCAAGACCAAGGGTTACTGTTATCCCGACGGGAAAAGAAGTCGTGTCTCCTGGGAGCCCGTTGGAGCCCGGCCAGATCTATGACGTGAACACGTATACAATGGAAGCAGTACTCGCATCCCACGGGGCCGAAGTAGATAGACATCCCGTCGTAAGCGACGAATTCAAGGATCTCATGTCGGCGATAACAAACACACTTGATTCGGACATGATAGTTCTGTCAGGAGGGAGTTCAGTCGGGGAGAAGGACCTACTTGCTGACATCCTGGAGGAGCTAGGAGAAGTCCTCTTCCATGGTGTGCAGATTAAGCCTGGAAAGCCTACGTTGTTTGGAGTAGTCAAGAACACACCGGTGGTGGGCATGCCCGGATATCCAACATCTTGTTTGAGCAACGCATACATATTCCTAGCCCCAGCAATTCGCAAGATGGCACGGCTCCCACAACAGGTTGAGAGGACAGTCCTTGCGAAACTGGGTAAGAGAGTGGTTTCATCATCAGGTAGAAGACAATTCCTTACGGTTCGCATAGAAGACGGAGTCGCCTATCCTGTCTACAAGCACTCCGGGGCCATCACAAGCATCGCTCAAGCAGACGGGTACATCATCCTACCATTGAACCTAGATGTCATTGACGAGGGCGAAGAAGTCAAGGTTACCTTGCTCGAATGACTTCGGAAATGTCAAGGGAAATAGAGTATAGAATCATCGGTTCGCTTTGTTCTTTTGACCGGTCTGATACAATAACGGTGCCAAAACTCCCACCGCATTCTCCGCCTCTTCTCTTGAAGGGAATCCTCTGAGAAGCAGTCGTCCAGAGGGGAATATGTTGATTCTTCGACCATCATCACCCTCGAGGAGGAGGAGCGCAGGAAGTGACACACGAACTCGCAGTCCGGTCTTCTCTGAAGCCTCATCGGCAAGTGTTTCCAGATCAAGGGCAACTGATATCTTTGCCTTGGCTTCAAAAGCCGTTTTGTCTGAACATAACTTCAGCGTGAAGAATTCACTCATTGCTTAGGTCCATCCTTCAGAATGATGACTTCGGCTTGGGAAACCTCTGCATTGATCCAGTCCATGTCCATTTTTCTCTCAGCCTCTTGTACATCCTCAGACCGTGCACGCACGGCAGGATATTTCGGTGGAAGTGAACAACATGAAACTGCTTCAGACGCAAACTCGTATGTCCCAATCGCCCTTGCCAAAGCCTCAATCTCTACCTTGTCATCTCCTATGCAGGGTCTCAGAATTGGGATTTCACAGATAGCATCCCTTTCAGCCCGTAGGTTCTGAGTAGTCTGAGAGGCCTGCTCGCCTATTATCTCGCCCGTCACTATGGCGTCAGCACCTTCACGGATGGCTATCTCCTGTGCCAAACGATACATGTTCCTTCTGCATAAGACGCAAGTCATCTTCCTTGGTCCGTGTTTTAGCACTTCTACGAGATCGTCACCATGGGGCACAATGTACATCTTAACCTCGAAACCGTGAACATACTCAGCCAGCCGTTTGGCTTGTCTTATTGCAAGTTCCTTGTTTGATTCATCTGAGAATGGCGCATTATCAAAGTGGACGAACACTGGCACACATCCACGCCTCATGACCTTGTAAGATGCTACAGGAGAATCAAGACCGCTAGAAATCGTACAGATAGCCTTGCTCTCTGTGCCTGTTGGCAGTCCTCCCACACCTTTGAGAGTTTCACCAATTCTCAGGTCCTGATTCATATCCGCAGAGGTCGATGTGACATCTGATACTGAAACAACGCCGAAAACACGTGCAGCAACTCTGGCTGCATCACTAGTGTTCTTTGTTTCTACAATGATACGTTCGCCATGATTCCGGACTTCTGTGAAAGGTACGCCTGCCTTCCTGAGTGCTTCCTCGACGTGCCTTACCAACAGGACGACAGCCTGCTGTACTTCTTCATTACCTCTGCCAGCTGGCGTGTTATATTGCAGGACTATCGCAGAGGGAACGGGTGATTTCATAGGACAATCTCAATATAGCCTGCGTCCGATACCTTAAGTTCTCTCGTGTCTAGTCGTGTCAAAGTTATGACGCTCACACCGGAACAGCGAGACCGATACTCGAGAATGCTTGCTCTACGTGACTACAGCGAGAAAGACATGGAAGCAGTAATGAGAACTACAGTTTCCGTCGTTGGGGCCGGAGGACTCGGAAGTCCAGCGTTACGTCTTTTGACAGCCATGGGGTTCGGTCATGTCAGGATAATCGATCGTGACGTAGTTGAGCTCTCAAATATCCAAAGACAGACAGTCTACAATACGAGTGACATCGGTAAGCCGAAGGCCGAGGCCGCTGCGGCGAACCTTGCAGCAATGAATCCCGAGGTTGAACTAGAGCCCATTAGCGTGTTTCTCGATGAGAGCAATGCAATTGAGCTCCTGAAAGGGTCTGATATCATCGTTGACGGACTGGACTCTTTCCACACAAGACATGCTGTGAACAGGGCCAGTTTGAGTCTGGACATCCCGTACTTGTTTGCAGGAGCCATTGAATATCACAGTAACCTGTCCACCTTTGTGCCAGGCCAAACGGGATGCCTTCAATGTCTAGCAGGAGATGCCGAAGACGATCCAGACTACACATGCGCGAATGTTGGGGTTTCACCCGAACTGCTCTCAATAGTGGCTGGGATACAGGTTCGGGAGGCCGTTCTTTTGGCTACCAAACGCGAGCCGCAGTTAAAGAACCGGCTAATGGTGGTTGACGTTGCTTCGTTGACTTTCGATCTCTTTGACATAGGAAAGGACGAGAAATGCCCCGTGTGCTCCGGTGCAAGAGCGGAACCACCAACTGAAACACCAAAGGGGCCCAGCGTTACCACTCTATGTTCGGGGACTTTCAGTATAGCTCCAGAGTCAATGGCACCACTGGATATCAAGGAGATTGCTGCTCGTCTGAAGGACTCTTACAGCGTCAAGACGGCCAGCAACTGGCTAAAGATAGAGGCCTCGGATGAAGCAGAGATTACGATAATGGCCAGGGGAAACGCAATTGTCCGGGGAGTGGACTCAGAGGACGATGCCCTGGAACTCTATCGGGAAATCCTAGGACTGTAGTCTTGTTACGGAATTGTCACCAGATTGGGAATCTTGTAGTACAATGGCTAAGTAGACTTAAGAAGATTGAACCGGTTGAGAAATCCCTGAGTGTGTCAGGACTTTGATTAATGGGTTCCATTTCGCCCGATGTAGTTCACGTTGTTGGGGAGATATCATCAATCAGACTTTTCCACTGGAGTCTTTGAACAATGAATCAGGCTTCGATTAAGCAAGATGCCAGAATCATGGAGCACAAAGGGATAGCTGCCGGCCCTCGTGTACTACATGTGAAGAGCCCTCACTTACTTCCTGACACATACATCATAGAATCTCCAAGTGCTCTCCAGATTCTTCTTGAGCCATGGATGGTAGGAGCAAGACTAGCCAATTTCGCTCGAGAGAGTAGTGCAGACTTTCTACGTGTTTCGCTTAGTCTGGCTCCTGAGTTTCAGAACTCTACTCTTGATTCAGTGACGGAAGTTGTCCCGCTCGCCGGTGCCCTTTACTATAGCCTTGCAGAGGCCTTCGAAACAGTCTTCGGTGAAACCATCAACAGGTGTTTCATTGGGGCCAAGCGACGGCTAACTCCAACCGGCTGGATAACTGAGCTCTCCTACCAGAACTTTGAAGCATTGACACCAAAGCCCTTGATTCTCATCGGTGACACCATTGCTACCGGAGGCACAATCGAAGGCATCATTGATGCAACGCTTACTCATAGTTCCGATGTTCGGGCCATCCTGGTCTATTCAATTGCAGGCGGTCTCAAAGGGGCCATTCGCCTGAAGCAGCTTGCAGATAGAATACAAGTTCCCATCTACTCGTTCTTCTCTAGTGCCATCTTTGGTGTTGAGCCAAACGGGACAGACATGCCTTGGTTGCATCCTGGGACAATTGCTTCTCAGGAATTACAAGAGAGAGCAGAAACTGCCTATGGACCCGAACTCGGTCGTAGCTGGTGCAGTATTTGGGACTGGGGGGACCGATCAAAGCACCCATTGAAGCATCTGGGTGAGTTGCTGGAACGCTGTGACCTTGAACTCTCAAAGGAACTAACAGATCAGACCAAGTCTATTCTTGAGAGATTCAGGAACGAAACCCAGAGAGCACTAGAAACGCTGAGAAGACCACTTTCACGATCATGAGTCCGGCTAGGTAAGCGTTCTGAATTGCGTGCCAATCCTTGGCACTTCTTGAATGCTCTAACTGCAAGCCTTTTCACGTGAATGGATTCAGGTTTCTTTGGCTCTTCGGCGGAACACAGAGGTAGGCAAGATGACGAGTATAAGCGTGATAGGCATCTATGTCAATGATATTGACCAAGCTTTGGATTTCTACTGTGACAAACTTGGCTTTATGGTCGCTAAGAAGTATGATGACGGCTGCCTGGTTCGACTCGAGAATGAAGGCCCGACACTGATTCTTGAGAAGGTTGCAGAGCCAAGCAATGCTAGGTACCCTCAGACATCTCAAGTTGCACTAGGCATTGAAACCAAGGACTTGGAGGAAACGGCCAACAGACTCAGAGAGATGAACGTTGACTTTGTCCATGATGCCCCACAACCTTTTCCTGCAGGCACTTTCATGGCGATTCGTGACCCCTCAGGCAATGTATTGGAGCTACTGCAATTCGAGGAGGATTAACGAATCAAGGACTTGCGGAAAAGAACTGTTTCAACTTGGGGACGTCAGCGCCATCATGCAAGTAGAATCAATCTCTGTTGTCCCAGTGATAGACGAAATCACAATAGTCATCACCCTGCATTATGGTCTTAGTTCTCTCTAGGCGGATGTCTTCATGAAACGCAGACGCAGCTGGAAAGTCGGTCCCACATAGCATGATGTAACCCAAGTCTGCGGCGCCAAGCTCCCTGAACACATCTGCCCACAGACATTCTGTCGTACACATATGAAAGGTCCCAGGAGGGGAGTTAGGATACTCAATTGTCTGCGTGTTGGCCGTGACCTCGTTAGATGCGAGCCGCTTCATGACGTTGCCGAATGTTTCAATCGATTCTATGGGTGCATCAAGTTTCGATACTAATTCTCTAATGTTTTCAACAGCCTGGTTCTCGTAGAAGCTCTTCACTATTCGAAGTGTTTCCTCCTTCCCAATGGCTGTTTCAAACTCCCTGATGAGGGCTATTCTGCCTGCATAGACGTCTTTCAGAAAATCAGCATACGTCGAGTCATACTTGCTCTGAAACTTATGCGTACTCTCTTTGGTCATGTGCGCCAACTCACACTATGGTGGAAGATAAAGTGCGCACTATTGCTATTAAGCTAGGTTTCTCAGCGATTAAGGATCATTTGGACGAATCATGATTCACAAGATTA
Organism: uncultured archaeon; assembly: GCA_964345915.1. Lineage (GTDB taxonomy): Archaea > Asgardarchaeota > Thorarchaeia > Thorarchaeales > Thorarchaeaceae > SMTZ1-83. The sequence continues at coordinate 7,098 of CAYFTD010000165.1, read as the reverse complement.
GTAAGAAGCCTTCGAAGGAGGGTTTCGAAGCCGTCAATCTCCTTCTCGGTGAGTCCTGTGTAAAAGACGTCATTCATCTCTTTGGAAACTCTCTCGTACTTCTGGTGCAGACGTCTTGTCTTTTCTGTCAGTTCAATGAGGATCATCCGCCTGTCCCGTTTAGAGGGAACACGGCTAAGGTGCCCGCTTTCCTCAAGTCTGTCGAGCATCTCTGTTAATGTCGACTTTCCAAGTTGCGTTCTCTTTCCTAGCACATTGATTGAGATACCATCTTCCCGCCAAAGTGCAAAGAGTATCCTTCCCTGACCAGGACTTATCTCAATCTCATGCTTCTTCAGCAACTTTGAAAAGATGCGTCCGGAGAGATGATGAATCTTCGTAAGAAGAAAGCCTCCTTCTCGCACTTCTGTCATTTTCCTTCACCTAGGTCTAGTCTGAACGTATGACTCTGATTCCACCCTCTCGCAACGGTTGGCTTCATCTGAAGTATTGTGTGATCTGGGTCGTCATAGCCCTTGGGATAATAGTACTCCCATCCGTCGTGCCATATCGCCTTCTTCAGTTCCAAATCAGGAACAATCTCGATTGTTCCGCCGAACATGGTGCCCCTCGAGTTCTCAGGGTCACAGTAGTAGGCGGCAGCCTTCTCATTACCATTGATATCCTTTGTCTTGGTGGAAGAAGTATTGGTCGAGAAGATAATGAAGAAATCGTCCTCGTGGTCTTTAAACAAGGGCACTAGTTTTGGGAATCGGTCCTGGTTTCTGAGGTTGAACATGGCTCTTATCTGTGGAAAACCGTTCTTGTCAACGGTCGCAAGATAGGCAGGCCAAGCATTGTTCAAGAGGTAGATACATAGTTCTCTCAGCTCTTCGTTACTCACAACATTACACTCCTTGTATTGACGACAATCCGCACCCGTTGTTCTATACCGAATTGTTCGGTTTCGAACTATACATCGAAGCATATAAGCTTGACGTGCGACGCAAGAAGAGCCTCAGGAGGCGGAATCTATCTGCTCAAGGGTTCTGGCAACAAAATCGGCAACTTCGGAGTCTATTGAACCAGCCTCACTAAAGGACGTGATTCTGTCACGTATTCTGTGAAGATTCTGTCTACTCACCATAGATGTAGCAGTCTTCAGAGCTTTGAACGAAGTTCCTGACAGGTAGGCACTCTTGTCATCGACGACCCACTCCTGACAGTTGATGAAGTCTATGACATAGTCCTGAATATCACTGGTGCTAAGCTCGGACAGCACTCTCAGTAGGAAGAGTTGAAGGTCATTTCGAATCCCATAGTACTCTGTATAGCTTGTTGTTTCAATGAATCTGAGAGCATTCTCCATGCAGTCTTCAGAAAGAAGTTCTCCGACAAGGCCTATGGCTTCATCAGTCCCTACTGATGCCAGAGCCTCTATAGCTCCAGCCAACATCCTCGATCTGATTGTCTGTGTGAGTGTCTTGGGGTCGTTATCATCAAAGAAGTCGTAGCCGCCACTCTCCCCATGCCACTGGCAGTTTCCATTGGAAACATCTCGGATGAAATTGAACGGGTTTCGATAGCCAGAGGAGAATATGACAATCCATGGTCTACTCATACCCTCATTGAAGCGGTTCGTGAGGGCGTCCGCAAGCAGCCGCATTCTTTCAGACATTAACGGTTCTGGACAGGTTCCATGTTCATCTGACCTATGGGTGTCATCTACACCAAAGTCCAAGAGAGCACGCCTCAGACTCTGCTCCAGCTCTTCCTGAGGATTAAGCCCTTGATGTCGGTCGCCATCCCGATTGATGCCATCTAGCTTGGCTAGGATTTTCAACCCGTAGGTGGTTGTCCAGAGAGGGGGAGAGTGCTCGCGATTTAGGAATGGCACGGCAGACCTGATGAAACGTGACCTACGAGCTTGTAGCAAGTCGGCTACCAAGACACTCGATGGCTTGGATGACATGGCGTCTACATCGAAGAAGAGGTCCGACCCCCCAGCCGCAAGCTGGTTGCGTACGCTCTGCACTATTGAGTCATGCAAAGAAACTTTGAGGCTCCTCAGGTTGTGGATGTCGTGAAGTGAGCCAAGCTCTTCGAGAACATCCCCATCGTATCCAATCAGCTCTTCCAAATCGATTACTCTAAGAATCAGTCTGTTGATGGCTAACCATTGTCCTCGATGACCGTCGAGAACTGCAGCCATCAGTATATCCCGCGCATTGGGCCATCCAGAACTGCTAATGAGTTCGTCTAAGAGATCCGAGAGAGTGCTGGCATCTTCCTCCCGGATTGCTCTGGAGATTTGCTCATCTGTGGTGTCGGTCGCCATTATGATTTACCTAGAGTGCCTGTTTCTAAGTCTTGTTCTCGCAAGACCGTGTCAATTCTGTAACGCTTGCCCGTTTTGAAAAGGAACTGCTTGAAGTGTTGTGTGTCCGCCATGGAGCTATGTGTTGTATGGACGATTTAAACTAGTCATTTTCGAGGAATGAGCTTTATAGTCTAAGATGAGAGGGGTCAACCATGACCGTTAGATGTCAAGACTGCGGACACACCAATGAAACCATGAGCATACTCCCCACTCCCCCCGTCACGGTAAGGAAAATGAGGGGAATCGCATCAATAGACGGGCGCATGACCTGCCGGAAGTGCAAGAGCGAGAACCTCGTTGAGCACAGAGAGAAGTAGGCTCGTATTGTCAACAATCCTCAATCTACACCCGTCTTCAGTCTTCTTTTCCGACTTCAGGTAACGTTCATTCACCAGGTTCTGTGAAAACTCTTATAATTGAATAATCATATCACCAACTGTTTTGATGAAACTGAAGGGTGAGGTGATTGAACCAAACGCGTGTGATGGCAATGATAGAGGGCTTATCTTCCCTTCTTCGACAATGGTTCGTGCCAGTAGCGCTGGTGGTTCTGTTCGCTGTGATACCTTACTATGCTTCAGTTTACGTGACATCTGGAAACGGCCATGTCTGGGTCCATTCTCTGCTATGGGACTATGGACTTCAGTCTGAAGGACTTACAATCAATCTGGACCTATTGCTCGTTTTGGGAATCATCCTTGTCTGTGCTCCGGGCCTAGTCTTCACATGGAGGAGGCAAGTGCTCCCCAAGAATCAGTCTCTCTCGGAATCGGGGCTAGTCGCCATCGGATTCACCGGTCTTGCGTCTTTGCCCTTTATGTTCGTCGAGTTTCCCACCCCTCCAGGCTTCCTGGTTGATGGCTTCTGGCTGGGTATGGGCATTTTCGTAGCACTGGTGGTCCTTGGTCTGATATTGATTCCCATGGTGAAATGGGAACTTGAAAGGGTCTGGGTGTATAGATTGAAGAGCCGCAAGATTGCCGATCTAGGTAATGCCGGAAGCTCTCTCTTTTCTAATTGGGGCACTCTTCTTCTGGTGTTGGCCATAGCGGCACCGAACAGTGTGATGTTTCAAGGTGGGACAAGTGACTTCATACTTGGAAGCGTCTTGGCGTCTGTCCAGTTCAGCTTCTACTCAGACGGTAGTTCTGCGACCTACGGGATGATGAACCCTGCCTTGGTCCTTCCCTTGTCATTCTTGACGAATATCTTGGATTTCGTATATGTATATGGGGTCTGGAACTACGGTATCAATCGCTCTCGCTACAAGGCTACTGTGGCGGCGGGCGTGTCCGGAGTAATCTTTCACATGTTCGCATTTCCATATCGGATTACGATGGTTCACATAGCTCGATTAGTGGTGGCAATTCCAGTCCTGTTTGTTGCAGGGCAGATGCTCTTAGCATATTGTGATAAGCAGTATTCCAGAGTTGCTCCAGCAGAAGAACCGAAGTTGGGCCAGTCTTGGGACGAAGCCTGACAACGCTAATATCCAATGCGCCCTCTAGCCATCATTCCTTGACGGCCCAGAACACAACAAGACCCGGGAACGTTTCAAAGGCTCCGCATCTCGTGAAGTTTGCTTCTATGACGGTCCCGACATCGTTGCCCTCCACGACTCCGAGCTCTGGGAACAGATGTGTTGAAGTCACTCTGATGAACTCACCAATTGTAGGCTTAGAAGGCTCCTCGAAGAAGGCAAAGGGTGCGATGATCTTGAGAGTTCCTTTCTGTACTAGGACTCTCTTGCACTCTGCTATTGCTCTTGGCAGCACACTGCGTTCCGGAACGCCAGTCAGCCACACTTCTGCAAACTTGTCGTTCGGTGTTGGAATATCACATATGTCCCCTTTGAGCTCTCGAAACTGAACTCCAGTCCGTGCCACGAGTGTACAGTCTCCCAGAATGTCGATGGGAGCTTTGTCATTTCGTTTTGAGAGGTACTCCACTGTTTCTAGGTCCCTCTCTCGGAGTCGGGGGAAGGCAGCCAAGAGGATTCTTCCCTCAACTCGTTCAATCTCGGGAACATCTAACACATCATAGAGGTATGTAGCAGCTGAATGCCTATAGGAATCATAGAAATGCAAAACGACTTCGATTGAGTTTCTCAGTATCTCTCTCAGCCGTGTTTCTCCTCTTGGTCCCAATCGGTATACCCGTCGGTCAGGACCGTGTGGCCCCGGTTGGACCTCGCTCTGCACCAGCCCTTCTGTTTCCATGGAATGCAGCCATCGGTAGAGCGTTGTCAATTGCAAGTCTGCGGCCTCCTCTGGAAGTGCCTGAAGCAGACTATAGCCGTGATGCGGGGTCCTATCTAGAGCTAGAAGAATTCGGTCCTTCACCCAATCCTTTGAAGCTTTCAAGCTATATGCACGCTCACCTATAGCTGTCGATGGATTCCTACTTATTACCTACCTTCAACGTATCCTTTCACGTGATTTGACAATGAAATGTGAATCGTGTGGAATGACGATGACCAAGGCCGAGGAGTTTGGTGGTCATGATACCAGCAACAAACACTGTGTGTACTGCTCAGATGCCGAAGGGAACCTCAAGCCAAGGAATGAGGTCCGCGAGGGTATGATTCAGTTCTGGATGAGCCGCGAGAACATAGATAGAAAGACCGCGGAAGAGAAGACTGACTCATACATGAGTGACCAACCGGCCTGGAAGGCATAGGCCCTAGTCGGTTGCTGCAGGATGCGGGACTCAGCCAGAGTCTATCTCATTGGAAACTCTTCTCGCCTGAATGACCTGTATCAATGCAACACTGACAGCTAGCATCACAAGTCCAACCCAATCCAAGAGGTCGGGCATAGGGTCAATCGGAAGCTTTGTCTGAATGACTCGATTCACGTCCTTCCTGAGAGGTTTCGCTTTCAAATCGTGCAATCACGTCAGAAACGTGCTTTTCGAGGTAGTACGCCTCGGTATTGTACCGACCGCCCGACGTCACATAGAAACAGACCATCATCCGTTCAATCCTCTCCTCCTCAAGAAGCGTGGTAAGTAGGTCAAAGGCTTCTCTTGTTTGAATATCCCCAAGTGCGTCAATGGCAGCATGAAACATGATTCGTGTCAACCACTGCTCGTTATCAGGGAGGTCATAAGGATTGATGACATTTCCAGAAGCCTTGTCTGAATCTGACAGTCTATCCCAGCCCTCCCAAGCCCAGTGCTTCTCCGTGGCATCATGAAGAAACTGGAACGGGTCTCTGAAACCAGAAGCGAAGATGTAGCGCCATGGCTCTCTCTCCCTATATCTACTAGCGAGAGCCTTCACAAGTCTACCCATGCGATTTGAGAAGCGGATTCTACTTGGGGGTTTTGATATCGCGATGTCAAGTTCCTCTTTGGACACTTCGAGGTTTTCTAGCACCTCTCTCAGCGGGTCCTGCTCACTGCGTCCGTTGTATTCGGGGTCAGTCAATACTATCTCCATACCAGTGATGATACCTAGGCCGTAGGTGGTTTCAGTCAACAGAGAATCGTCCATCTTCTCGTCAGATCTCAGCGCGAGAGCCGCGGCTTGGACGAACTCTTTCCTCCGCGCATCAAGAATCTGACTGACTAGAACCATTGATGGTCTTGTCCTCATGGCATCAACATCAAAGAAATGAGTAGAACCCCCATTAGCAACCTGACTCTGCACTAGAGGGATTACCGCTTCGGAGGTCTTCTGTTGAAGGTCCTCTATCTTGTCGACTTGTGATATTGTGTCAAGAATCTCAATCATGTCGCCGTCGTACCCGAGCAGCTCGTCAGCATCAGCCAGCTGGAGGATAATCTTATTGACGGCAAACCATTGTCCTCGACACATGGTTAGAAGTGCAGTCTTCAGTGTGTCCCATGCCTTGGGCCATCCAGTACTATGGATGAGTTCGTCCAGCAGACTACGGAGGGTGATGACATCGCCCTCTCGAATTACTCTGGAGATTCTCTCCCTGACCGCCTCAGTTACCATCAAAGTCTAGATAGGATGAATGTTTCTAAGTCTTGTCCCGGTACCGTGAGCTGGGCTGCTCTTCTGAGCTTGTTATGCGAGGTAGTTTCAAAGTGAGAGAGAGATGATAGAGCTACTCGTTGTTTCTCGAAGCTCTCCTAGCTTGCAGGACCTGGATCGCGGCAACACTGAAAGCTAAGAGAACGAGGCCTACCCAGTCAAGTAGGTCAGGCCGCTCCCCCAAGAACACAATTGAGAGCACAACAATCTGCGGAAGCATCGTACTGTTGATCACGCTAATGTCCACTGCTCTGAGTGTTTGCATTGCCCTATTCCAGATTATGAATGCGAAGGCTGTGTTCACAATGCTCAACCAAAGAACGTACACAATCGAAATGGGAGTGAGAGTGATAAGCCCTTCGAGTGCGACGCCAGTCATCAGGAGTAGACTGGCACCTATTGCCATGCTGACGCCGGTCACAATTATCGGGGGAGTTGCCCGTTGCCGGTTTATAGCTCTGCCCATTATCGAAGACAGAGCGTTGAAGAGGACTCCAATAAGGACCACTGTCAGTCCAATGATCTCGGTGAAGTCAAGATCAATGGGATAGAAGTAGATCATAGCTCCAATCACTACGAGTAGCACAAGCAGACTCTGTACTCTTGTGGGCACCTCTTTCAAAGTCAGAATGCCAAGCACCAAAACGATGATGGGTGTTAGATTAAGCAGCATCGAAACAGTGATGGCAGGCAGTAGGTCCAAGCCTATGAACTGAGCTCCTTGAGTGACCGCCAC
>CAYFTD010000164.1:0-13132 GCA_964345915.1 uncultured archaeon | reverse complement strand
GCTTCTTCGAACTCCCTTATTCTAACCATATCCGTGTACATTTCTATTAGCTTGGCATTCTTCAATGACTTCACAGACTTGGACATTTTCCCGTGTGGAAGGAGGTCAGTCACATAAGTCTTGCTCAACTTCTAGTAGGAACTCGCTTGTTGATAGACCAAGCAAGTACAGGAGAGCACTCGGAGAATACTTGTCTTCCTATCAAGTACGTAAATCATAGACATTCAGATGTGAGAACTAGTCAAGGTCGGTGAAGACGACTTTGACAGCTTGCTGGGCTTCCAAGAGTTCGAATCCCTGTTCCCAGTCACCAAGGCCAATCCTGTCGGTAGTCAGGGGTTTGACATCAATCATGTTTTGGTCCATCAATCGCAGAGTCGTTACCCAGGCCGATGGTATTGAACCCCAGGTGCCACTCATCTTCAGTTCCTTCTCAACGATGAGGTCAAGGTTGATCTCTGTCGGGCGTCCAATAACGCCTATCAAGGAAACGTTACCAGCCACCTTCACGAACTCAAGCGCTTGGCTACTAGCAACGGCTGCGCCAGAAGCCTCAATCACAACATCCGCACCCACCCCGTCTGTGTGTTCTTTGACCAATCCTGCAGGGTCGCTCTCTGTCTCTACGTTGATAGTGAGGTCTGCACCGATCGCCGTCGCAATGTCAAGTCTAGTGCTGTCAGATGAAACGCCAGTGACGATCACCTTACCCGCCCCCATCACCTTTGAGATCTGGATTGCAAGTAGGCCTATTGGTCCAGGGCCCAGTACAGCTACAACATCGCCTGGATGGACCAGAGCGTTGTCGACAATAGCGTGGACAACACACGCAGTGGGTTCTGCAAGTGCGGCTTCTTCGACAGACACGCCAGGAGGAACTCGGTGAAGGATGTACCCGGGAACTGTGAGGTACTTCGCAAACGCACCGTTCGCCGTGAACCCGAGAATTCTCTGACCAGCAGCAATACACCTGTTTACATGTCCGGTCATACACTGATAGCAGTGGCCGCAATGGGCCCGAGGAGGAGAAACTACGCGATCGCCTTCATGGAAGTTTGTGACGGCATCACCAGTTTCAACGACCTTGCCCACGTATTCGTGCCCGAGAATGATCGGTGGCGAGTAGAATATGCTATCGTGTTTGATGTGCATGTCTGACCCACAGATTCCTGCAGCCTCCACTTCTACAAGTACCTCGTCGCTGAGGGGTGTCGGGACTTCCACCTCTCGCAATTCAACGTTGCCGACTCCGCGGGCGGTCTTCATTAGTCCTCTCAAGCATCAAGCCCCAAACGTGCGTAGTCCGTGCTTCTAAAGAGTCTTACGACCTCTCGGATGCTCATCCTTGCATGTGCCCATCCAGAGCTTCTTGACCAAGATGTTGATGGTCTGAGATTCGAGTTTTCAGAGTCTGACTTCGCATCCAGCCTCAAGTCCCGTTTCGCCCGAGAGAGCTAGAATGACCTTACGCTGTTAGACCAATCAATCCTGGAGAGAATTCACTTTCGATTCAATCTCTCGAAGAACTCCATATCCAAGAGGAAGACTTCCACATTCTTTGGCCTGATCCCAGTCCTGCTCTCTAGGAGGACGTTGAGGATTATCTCCTTGTCCATGATGTGGATGGGCGGAACAGATACCTTCATTCCATTAGGCGCATATCCAAGTGCTTCCTTTCTGCCCTCTTCATTGACAACCCCATTCGTAATCAATACTCCCTGATTTGCCTTGAGTCTTGGTAAAGCGCCTCTAATCTCGAGTATGGTGTCGACATCCACTTCTTCATCGATGTCACATTTCTTGGCATAAACCACCACCGGCGAACGTCCTCCATCATCTCGCCAGGAAGTAATCATCACTACAGATCCATTGTGCCTTCGTTCTACCTCAATCTCCTCGACTCTTGCCCTTATGTTCACAAGAATGACTTCTGCGAGCCTCTTGAAGCCCTCAAGGTCCAGGTCTGCGATGACCTGATTCATCTTGGAACGTGTGGCCTTGTTGAACTCCTCCGCCCGGAGCCTCACCTCAGAGATGGATTCTTCATCTACCGCTCCTTCGCAGAGGTCATTATAGCGATACAGGCCGGGAGCAACTCTGACGAAATAGGGGGGTCTGTCGCCTTCCTGTGCCTGTTTGCGTTCAATGGACAATGATGCTGACACTGAGGCGGGGTCTCTTCCGAGAGCATCAGCGATGTCGCGGTAGTGTACAGCTTCATCACGGGCATGCTCAGCTAGCCACTTCTTGATAGTCACTCTTTCGGATCGCTGGCTCATCAACTCTATCCGCCACCTTCCTAGTCTTCACGTCGACAAGTCGACTTAAACCTGTTTTGCAGACGTGCTCCGATGCACCCTAACGGGTTTATAATCTTTACACTATTGTTCAATGGGCTACAATCATTCTGAAACAATGTTAAATCACTTCAAATCGGCTTGTAACCAAACCCTCCGTCACCTTCCTTCCCATCGCTTGATGACGTTGCACCACACAGAGCTCTTTTAATATCGCGATTGAGAGAAATGAGTGAAATGAAGCCACGAGAGAGATTTCACAAGGCCGTCAACCACGAGGAGCCTGACCGTGTTCCTCTTGACTATTGGTCAACTTCGGCAGCCTACAGACTTCTTCGCGACCACCTAGGTATCACAGCCCCTGAAACTCAAGAGTGGGGCATCATGGAGGAGTGGAAGATCTCCGAGGAGCTGCTTCGCCGATTAAACATCGACTTCAGACGATTGTATATGAAACCCTCTTCCAGTTTTACACCGACAACCTATCCAGATGGTTCTGTTGACAGCGAGTATGGTTTTCGAGGTAAGTGGTTTGGATACTATTGGGAAGTGACACACTTTCCTTGGGCAGACTTCACAGAGGTGGAGGAAGTCAGATCCTGGGAATGGCCAGACGTCGATGATCCTTCAAGAATGGAAGGCGTCGTCGAGTGGGCACGTTACCTTCATGAAGAAACTGACTACGCTGTTCTTGGTATGGTCGGTGGCCCTTGGGGCGTTTTTGAGATTTGTGAGCACTACATGAGAGGTTTCGAGAAGTTCCTAATCGACCTAAAAAGGAGGCCAGATTTGGCGGATGCAATGATGGAGAAATGCATGGAATATGCTCTTGACATGAATAGGGTTCTCCTTGATAATGTTGGTGACTATCTGGACCTTGTCCAAGTAGGTGACGACCTTGGGCATCAGCATGGACTCATCTTGAACCCCGAGATATACAGAAGGCTAGTGAAACCGAAGCATAAGAAGATCTATGGTGAGATAAAGAAGAGGAAACCCGATGTCAAGATCCTCTTCCACTCCTGCGGTGCTGTCGAGCCTCTCATTGATGATCTGATAGACGTCCATGTGGACATTCTGAATCCTATACAGCCACTAGCCAAGGGAATGGATTCACACGATCTGAAGGAGAAGTACGGTGAGAGATTGTCATTCCATGGCGGCATAGATCTTCAGCATGCAATGACGGCAAGAGGATCAATAGAGGACGTTCGTCAGGAAGTTGACTCTCGATTGCGAGCCTTGGCTCCGGGTGGAGGATACATATTGGCCCCAGCCCACAATTTGCAACCCGACTCATCTCCTGAGAAGATCCTAGAGATGTATGATTACGCAGTGAAACATGGCAAGTATCCCATCAAGTGATCAACCCTCTGCATCCCAGCTGCGGAGCCTATGCATTGACTACTCGACAGCACTTTTATGAAGGATAGACCTAGAATCGCTCGCAGGTGAACAGAGTGCTTGCAGAACGGAACAAGAGCATTCCGCCCAGTGGTGTTCGAGAAATCTACAACAAGATTGTAGGGCGAACAGATGTCTTGGACATGACAATTGGAGTCCCAGATTTCGATACTCCTCAATTCATCAAAGATGCTGCAAAGAAGGCTATAGATGAGGGCTATACGAGATACACTCACAACGCTGGTTTGATGGAAGTCAGGGAGGCCTTCGCGGAGAAGCTCAAACGAGACAACAACATCGATGCAGACCCGGCAACTGAAATCATGCTCACGGCAGGCGGGATGGGTGCTCTGGTCATGGCAAATCTCGTTCTGGTGGGACCCGGTGATGAAGTGATATACCCGGATCCTGGATTTGTCAGCCATTATGCACACATCAAGCTCGCTGACGGAGTCCCCGTGCCAGTGCAGCTTAGAAGAGAGAACGGTTTCGGGACTACTGCCGAAGATGTTGAGAAGCTTATCACTGATAGAACCAAGATGATTGTCATTAACTCGCCCAACAATCCCACAGGCGGCGTAGTATCCAATAGTGAGTTGAGAAGAATCGCCGATCTTGCCATAGAACATGACGTCTATCTTCTGATTGACGAGGCCTATGAGAAGTATAGGTATGATTCACAGAAGCCTCTGTTCATGGGTGCACTCTCTGGAGTGAAGGACAGGACTGTGTCCTTGTTCTCTCTGTCCAAGACCTACGCTATGACAGGATGGAGGATTGGCTGTTGTACCGGGCCCCAAGAAGTATTAGCAGCCATGACGAAACTCCAAGAACACTTACTTGCGATGCCCAGTTCAGTATCACAAAAGGCTGCAGAAGCTGCTGTAACAGGACCACAGGATTGCGTCGATGAGATGCTCTCTAGTTTCAGAAAACGTCGTGACATCATTTCGAAAGGTCTCAACGACATAGAAGGCGTAGAGCTTGATCCGCCACAGGGAGCCTTCTACGTGTTTCCTGATGTTTCGGCCTACAATATTGAATCCTACGACCTTGTAATGAGGATACTTGAAAACACGAGTGTTGTGACTGCGCATGGGAGTGCCTTTGGTAAGTACGGAGAAGGGTTCTTGCGCCTATGTTATGCTGTGTCAGAAGAGAGAATTGAAGAGGCACTGCAGCGACTAGACAAATATCTTCCGAAGCTATTAGCTTCTGCAAAGTGAGTCTAACTTTGCTAAGACCTGAATCTTGCCAGAGTCATAAGAAGCGATGCTATTTCTCCCATCTGTATATGCAGTGGTCATCTCCGCGCATCATGCATTTCGGAATGCTCATTGTAAGCTCAGGATCCATGGCTTGAGCAATTCCTTCGTCCATCTTGCAGACCCAGTGGCAAATATCCTCCTTTGCACCCCTCGCCTTAAACGTGTCAATCCAAGGGCATGCTGTCACCTTGATGTCTATCAGACGATCAGTGACTTCAATGAGGTCGAGCTCGAATCCGAAGTAAGGATGAGCGGCAGCAAAGAATTCGTAGATTGACTTCAAGTCGCCCTCTCTAAGTGCACCACTTTCCACACCCTCCTTTCCGAGCTCTATGCCATGTAATCGATTCGCCTCGCCAATTGCCTCGAGGCCGCTCTGGCCGAAATTCGCCCTGACCGTTTCAACATAGATGGTATGAGCGGACGCCACTGTAGACATTCCAACGACTCTAACTTCATCCGGAGTTGGTCCTTCCAATTTGCCACACCTCTCAAGTTATCAACTACGCACTCTTAGCACGTTTGTCTATTATCTTTCTCATAGCTGCTTCCATGCCCTTTTCAAGGGGTTCAATCTTGTGTGTTGTAAGAATCTCCTTGACTTTCTCTCTTGCCACTTCTGCTATGTTTTTAGACCCTCGCTTCTCCCACTCGGGTCGAGAAGTCCTATTGCTAATCATTGGCTGCCATTGTTCCTCCATGAGATGCTTCTTTGTGAACCTCAGAGCTTCTGGAGTGTTTAGATGGTTCTTGTCGTGCCCAACGGTTCCTATGAGATCCACAGCCAGCGTTTCTGGGGTTACTCGCATACCTCGAGCAATCCGCTTGATTGCTCCACAGATGTCGTTGCTTATTGCAAACATCTCATAGCTCGCAGTTACGCCAGCTTCCACAATTCCATAGACTGCATCATGGACCACATCCGCGCCTGAGACTGTTGCCAGCAAAGCGTTCATTGTGTTCTCATATGCTGCCTGTTGATCTGGAACCTTGGAGTCTATCACTCCAGCCGCCCCATAGTAAGGAATTCCGTAGTAGTGAGCCATTTGGCAAAATGCCGCGTGAATCAGACCGTTCTCTGGCGAACCATAGGCCGCCGTCCCGTATCGCTGGTCTAGAATCGTCGCACATGATCCCCACATCACTGGAGTTCCTGGACCGACAAGCTGCGTCAGAACGACCACTGCATGGTTCTCTACTATCCCCTGGACTATTGTGCCTGCGAGTGTGACTGGCCCACTAGCGCTGGCCAATGCACCTGTGCTAATGTCAAACGGAATCCTATACTTCGCACATTCAAGTATCATGTCGATAATTTCTGCGGTGTATTTCAGGGGAGGAACGTTGTTGAACCCTGTGTCAATTATGGCCGGATTCTTGATGAATTCCTCCTTCCCGCCAGCATATATCATCGCCATCTTTACGACATCTCTCCAGCCTTCAGGAGTCAGTGCAATGAGACTCATGTGCTTCTCTGCACTCTTGAACATGGCAAGAGCCATTTCCTGCTCCCAAATGGTCTTGGACACGTCTTGTGGGAGAATGTTGGGCTTGATGTAGTCCACTGTCGGGAAGTAGTCCGCAAGAAGAGTGAACTCTTCTAGATCTCTCAACGTTGATAGTCTGCGTTCACCCGATTCCAGGTCAAGAGTGTAGTGAGCTCCGAACGCGTTTGTGAAGTAGGATTTGCCATCACCAATGACGAAGTTGTATTTCGGATTCCGGGCTACCATTCTGTGTCTGCGCGGTGATTTCTGGAGCATGTCATGAAGAAGACTCTCAGGGATCTTCGCAACCTTCGTCTTGAGATCGACGGTTGCCCCTGCAGCATCGAGCGTCTTCAGAGCTTTGTCATGCTGAATTACAACACCTACTTCTTCGAGAACCTCCATTGCTGCTGTGTGCATTGCAGAGATCTCGCCACGACCCAGTAATCTATACATGAAATTCCTCCTTGATTCAATTCTACTTGCCCTGGACGAGCCCCTTCACAAGGTCAACCGCACCCACCGCATCGCCGGCATACCCGTCTGCCCCAATTTCATCTGCCCAGTCCTGCGTTGTCGGAGCGCCTCCGATTATCACTTTGACTTTGTCACCGAGTCCAGCGGCATTAATCTTCTCGATGACATCTTGTTGCATCGGCATTGTAGCAGTAAGTAATGATGAAAGGCCCAAGATATCCGGATTGTGCTCTTTCACCTTCTCAACGAATGTTTCTGATGCTATGTCCTCACCGAGATTCACAACCTCAAACCCCTCTGCCTCCAGCAAGGTGCCGACAATGTCCTTTCCGATGCTATGAATGTCACCTGCAACGGTGCCGAGCATAACCTTGCCAGCCGTCGTCATCTCTGTCTTGGATTCCTTTATCGCCGGCAGAAGTACCGCCATCCCGGCCTTCATGGCATCGCCCGCCATAATCAGCTCAACTAGGAACACCTCTCCTTGACTAAATCGATCGCCTACAATCTTCACTCCTTTTGCCAATCCTTCCGTTATGGCATCAAGCGGAGGTATCTTGGCCTCTAGAGCCTTCTTAGCTGCCTCTTGCGCTTTTTCCGAGTCACCTTCAATGACGATAACCTGCAGTTCTTCAAGAATTGAAGATGTCACTTCATATCTCCTCCTCGAAGCTCCTCACGGGACGCTGAGAGCGGATCTGTTCACAGTCACGCCTACAGCAATTCCAGAGCAGTTTGTCCGAGAGGTAAGACTGCTCCGTCTTATATCTCTACTCGTGCAAGTTAAAGTAGCCTACTCTATAGGTGGTTTAACATCGGTAATGTTCCTGTATTTAACTCACTGATAGACAGCTTGGAGAAAAAAAGAAGGGAAGCCTGAGGAAATCCTCAGGCGATAGGGTTTCTACTCAGGCGATAATGACGTGTATATTGCGTCTAAGTCTATGTTCTGTTTCTGTAATCGTCGAGCAAAGTACACGAACCATAACGCCGAGAAGCCATATTGGACGCACATCGAAATGATCGAAAGGAACGCTGCTCCCTGGAAGAATCCTATCAATAGGAATAGAGACACAGGGAGGATGATGACACCAAGTAACGATACAAGGGCGAACCCTCCGATCTCTGGTTGTCGTCGTATGCTTCCTTCATATAACGGCCGCCGTAAGAACGGTAACTGTAACGCCGCCATAGACTGGAACAGCATTTCGATACCCCACAGACCTACAAGCGATGTGACAACGGCCAGAAAGCCGCTTAGGCCTGGGTCTGCATAGGCAAAGGCAAACGGAGCTCCAAATAGGAAGTAGTATAGGATTGCATAGGTTGGAGTGTGATACTTCGACAGCTTCCCAAAGAAGGATGGCATCATCCTGTCAAGTGAGGCTTGGAAGAAGCCCCTCGTGACCCATGCCATGTTTATTGGAGTAGCTGTTAGAGCAATCACTACTGGTGAAAGTAATATCCAACCTGATATTACCGGGTTCGCAGCTAAGACTGCTGTGAATGTTCCTAAACCTCCTTGGAAGACTCCCGTTTGAGTGAGGTTTCCTGTGGTAGCCGCTAAAGCATATTCACTCGAGAACGTTCCAAATACTCCTTGGAATAGCCCAGCTCCAGCAGTGAGCATTCCGGCCAGGATAAGGCCGCCAATAACCTGGGTGATTACAAGGTTCTTGGCTGGGTCTGACACCTCGCCACCGTAGAGTAGGATCAGATACGGCCATGTCAGCCCTATAGGCCATACCGTGGCCAAGAGCGTAAGTTCTATGCTAAACGCAGGTGCCGCATATCCTGCAGCAGCTGCTACGGTTGTGACTTCCGTATACGCTCCAGCACCCCACACTGCGTCCCAACGGCTCGATACGGCGGTAGACGGCGTTCCAAGCAACACAAAGATCGCCATAAGCCAACCGATCATCGAAAAGACGCCTCCGAACATCTGTATTCGGGGCTCCATCTTTAACAACGGTCCCAAGTAAGCGATGACCGAGAATATCGCCATCAATATGATTGACACCGTTACTAACACCATTGGAGTCTGTGTGGAGAAGGTGGTTCCTAGTCCTGACAATGCTGCGTTGTTTGTGACAGCTCCCCACTGGGCGAATGCTGCGCCAAGGAAGACAAGAAAGAGGTAGAACTCGCTTGTCTTTATGATGGGATTAGCTACTATCCCTCGCCAAACTGCTATAGTCCCAGCAACTGGGTTGAAACCCCGTGCCGAGATTTGGTACAGCCCTGAAGAACGGGGCATGGCCATAGACAGGAAGGTCATCATCAACGTGTAAATTAGCATGAAGACCATGCCGATTCCCCACGTCGCGCCGGCGTTGATTCCAGGATACAAGTCCTGAAGAGTACCGACGAAAAGCCACTGCCATGTTCCTAGGCTTGCGCCAATTATGGCAAACAGGGATGTCCAAGTACCAAAGTACTTGGTTAGCCCTGATGTTGGCCTCAGAAAGAGTACTTCTGACATTTATCTCTCCCTCAGCTTGTGGTTTCCGCCTCCGATTATGTAATCGGAGAGGATGAATCTTCTATGCCGTTTTCCGGTGTAATAAGAGTTTTCGTCGAAGTTTAACATGGTTTATCAGAAGTTAAACAGAGCCCGTTGTTTGTTGTAATCTCGAAGCGCACTCTGTTTTCAGAATGTAATCTGTACAAGATAGTACTTCCGCCAAGGACGAGGTTCCTTCACAACTTCAATGTAGTCATAGTCTAGGACTCCCAGGCCAATCAGGTGATCCTTGGGATCTTCTTGACTCTGGTGCAGTATCTGCCGCAGCTCGTTGATCATGATCTGGATCACAGCCCTCAGCTCTTCTCCGCGGAGTTCTTGGGCATCTGGGTTTTCTTCGAAGTATGCCTCTATGTTTCGTGCTATCCTAGCTCCTAAGAGCGAACGGCCCAAGAGTCCGATGATCATCGCTGAGAATGCGATTACCATAACATACGGAGCGAAGGCACCAACGATTGGATTTCCGGGTGCGATGAGACCAATGATTAGCAAGATGAAGACTACTGGGACTGCAATCTGCCAAAATGCTTCTGTATATGATTGATATCTTGCTAGGCGTAGCATTCGAGGATTGGAAGTTGGAGCTCGCGCCATCTTGATGAGTCTTCTGCGCAACTTCTTCCAGTTCTGACCAAACCTCCTACCTAGAGTACCGCGTTCAACCATCTTATCGACAAAACTGAGGTTGAAGAAGATGTGGGACCGGTATGCGTCGATGTGGTATATCGCTTTGCGAATGTCATCAGGGTCAGGCTCACCAATTCCGGGTTCAGGTGCCATTCCATCTCTGGCTCGACGCCTCTTTCTGCTTCCGCGTGACATTCTTCTCACCTTGTTCAGCTGAATCATGCTGTTACGGCGACAGCAACGACTTCGTCGCCGGGTTTCTTCGGAAGATCGACTACGAACGCATTTAGCATGCCTTGGGTATATGCCGATCCGGGATTGACACACAGAGTCCGACCGAGATGCTCCATTCCTGCCGACTCGTGAATGTGCCCATGTAGGCCGAGCAAAGGTTGATACTTCTCCATGAGCTCTCGGACACTCTTGCTTCCCACTGGAACCATCTCGGGAGTACCGTAACGAACCTTGACCTGAGCCTTATCATCCAGTTTCGGCGCTAGGTCAATCATTGTTCCGTAGGGAGGAGCATGAAAGTTGCACAATAGGCTGTCATGCGAATCGAGTCGACCAAACTCCTTCTCGAGCTTCTCCATTAATTCGTCCTCAGGGCATTCTCTGGGTGTATCCCAGGGTGTAGAGTTCACCCACTCACTAGATATCATCTGATGGGTTTCATCAATGTCTACGACACGTTCCAAGGGGAAGATGATCTTGTCGCTACCTTTGATGATCTCATCAATATCCTCAGAGTCGTCGTTGCCAGGACTGACTACTACCTTGATGTTGTCGGGAACCTTCTCCTCGATTAGGCCAACCCAGTATCGCATACGCTGCAGCATAAGATTCTTGAAGAGTTCCTGAACTCTATCAGGACTCTCCTGAAGCTCCTCGAGTTCGGGCTCTGTGGTTAGGAACCAATAGAATCCCCGCTTTTCGTAGATCTTCTTGGCACGGTCGAGATCCTTTTCGGACTTGTACTTCTCCTTGGTTCCCCACGGAGAAGACCACCACACACCAGGCTTCTCTTCGACTATTGGTACAATCGCCTTACCTGTGAGGTCTCCGCACATCATTACGAAATCACAGTTGTACGTTTCGTGGACTTTCACCATCTTCTGGAGTACGGGAATACTGCCATGAGCATCGCAGGAAAAGAAGACTCGTGTCAAAGTTAAACCCCTGTAAACCGGCGACCGCAAGAGATATTTAAACGTTGCAGGACTCGCCCTATAAATCCGCCGTCCCGAGAGGGTTGTGAGATGGAAGAAGACTCTGAAGCTCAAAAGGGCTTCGTGGAAGAGGCGCTAAGGATTATAGAAGAGGCAGACAAGGAGGGAATAATCCTAAGGCTCATGGGGGCAATAGCGATTAGACTCCACAGCCCGAGTTTCTCCCATTTCCATCAGGAACTTGGCAGAGAGATTACTGATATCGACTTCGTGGCTTACGAGAAGCAAAGCACCAAGATTGAGAAGTTCTTCGAGAGTCAGGGCTATGTGAGGAGGCTGCTATCCTTCAGCTTTGCTATGGGAGGACGGATGATTTTCTTGAACGAAGTCACTGGACTCCACGTTGACGTCTTCTTAGACAGGCTAGAAATGTGTCACAAGATTGAATTCAAGAAGAGGCTCGAAGTCGACAGTCCTACAATCCCTCTTGCTGAACTACTTCTACAGAAGATGCAGATCGTCAAGATAAGCGAGAAGGACATCATTGATACAACCATGCTAGTTCGGGAACACGATGCCGGTGACACAGATGATGACATGATCAATGTGTCATACATCTCTGAGATTCTGTCAAAGGATTGGGGATTCTATTACACTGTAACTACAAACCTTAGGAAAGTCGCTTCTCTCATGAACGACTTCGAATCCTTGGAAGAACAGGACAAACAGGTTGTCGCGAAGAGGATTGAAGATATCCTTCACGCCATTGAGAGCAAGCCTAAGAGCCGTGGATGGAAGATGCGGGCCCGAGTTGGAACCTCAAAGAAATGGTACAAGGAAGTCGACACTCCAGCCTCCTAGTACAAGAACACCCACTGGTCTCTCAGACCGTCATCTTCATGAAATCAAGGACGTGCTGCCTGTGAAGACAGGACTCACTTCCTCTTCATGATGACAACTGTGCAGAAGTCACCCTTCCTTTGGAGACCTGTTTCTCCCACATCAGGAGGTGTCTGGGTGACTAGATCGGGGTTGAATCCCTCAACAAATCCATGGTCAAACAGCTCTAGAATCGGGCACACAGTTTCGAGGTAGTCCGCAGTCAAGCCCCATTCCTCAAATGTGGGAACGAGAGTTGGCACAGGGCATGAACGCCAATGCACGACCGCCCTATCTTCTGATATTTCGACTATCTCTGGATTGAAGACCTTTGTTCCTCCGAAGAGTTCTCCAAGAGTCTTGAGATCGTTCTTTCCCAAGGCCTTTGCAGCATTTCTGCCAGCGACGTGGCCAGCCTCGTAATTCGCCTTCTTTATGTCCTCAAGTATTTCTTCGCCATACTTTCCAGGTAGTGTATGGATGAAGTACGAAACTATCAGACATCTTGTTGCTATTTCACCAGCGACCCATTCATTGCACATCTCAAGTGGAACATGTTCATCTGCCACTACTATCACACACCTTCATTGTCTAATTCAGAATCTAGAACACTATCTGGACCTTGATAGATTCATTCTTCGCTTTGTCGAGCGCGACTTCAAAAGCTTCCGAGGTTTGGTCTAGGGAGAACTTGTGGGATATGATTGACTTTGCATCAATCTTGCCTTTTGCCAGCATCTCCAGGGAGAGTGCGAACTCTTTCATGTGCGTCCAGTAGCCATATCCCCAAGCACCAGTCAGCCTCACTTCCTTCGTGACAAGGCTGAACATGTTGATTGGCATCGGATTCAGGAAGATGCCTGTAGCTACAAGCGTTCCTCGGCGTCTAAGCATGCTTACACCTTCATCAAGTACTGGCGCTTCTCCTCCCACAGCTTCGATCACTTTGTCCACACCCCTACCGGATGTGAGCTCCAGAATCTTCTCTACCGCGTTCTCT
>CAYFTD010000163.1:0-4188 GCA_964345915.1 uncultured archaeon | reverse complement strand
GCGCGATATCTTTGCCTTTGGCCTGCGGAAGACTTGTTTCAGGAATCTTCCAGCAGATCGCTTGAACCTATCGTATCTAGACATTTGGAGTGTTCTCTCCGTACTGACTCGAGGTCATCCGAGCAAATCTAGGTTGTGCTAAAAAGGTTGCTGTTAGTATTACTACTGTACAAGTCCTTCAGGGCTTCAGAAGTTTCGCCTAGCATCAACAAGGGCTTCTGTCTATTTGACCAACGTGTCAACCAAGAAGACGATTAGCGGGAACCGTGTCTGGAGGACAGAATCGGTGCCTTGCTAGCTCATTGCAGCCCTAGTCTGATAACTGTAGACTCTATTCAGACTCAGTGAATTCAACATAGGCTGTGGCGTCCATCAGAGCCTTGAGGTCTTCATCAAGGTTTGAGGGCTTAATCTTCATCATCCAGCCTTTTCCGTACGGATCCTCGTTCACAAGCTCCGGAGCGTCCTCAAGTTTCGTGTTGACCTCTGCCACCTCTCCAGAAACAGGAGAGAAGATGTCGGATGATGCCTTCATTGATTCGACCAGTCCGCATTCTACATTGGCCTCCACCGTCGAACCGACCTCAGGGAGCTCTACGAACGTTATCTCATGGAGTGCATTCTGTGCGTAGTCAGTGATGCCCACAACCACAAGGTCGCCCTCGACCTTGACCCATTCGTGGTCTTTGCTATACATGAGGTCTTTTGGGGTCTTGAGTGTGTCCTCGCTCATTTTGGTCACAAATCGACTGCGGAGGCACGCACCTAATGAATCCTTTCATTGGTTTCCTTGGGTTCACTTGGTCCGGGTCGCACCGTACTTCTCAGTGTCATAGAAAGGCCAGCCGGTGACCTCGGCCTTCCTGAAACGACCCTTGATGTCCACTTCCACTACGTCGCCCTCTTCGACGACTCCGGGTCTGACAAAAGCCAATGCAATCCCCTTCTGTAGAATTGGCGACATGCCTCCACTGGTGACCTCGCCGATTGGTTCACTCTTGAATAATACAGGATATGGCTCTCTTGGAATGCCTCTGTCAATCATGAGGAGGCCTATGCGAGTCTTCTTGACTCCTTCTTCCTTTTGTCGTTTGAGTTCATCATATCCAATATAGTGCGGGTCAACCTTGAACTTGACTGCATATGGGATTCTGGCCTCTAGCGGAGACGATTCCTCGGTTAGCTCGTGTCCATAGAGAACCAGACCGGCCTCAAGCCTTGTTGAGTCTCTCGCACCAAGGCCACAAGGTCGAATGCCGAACTCTTCGCCCTCCTTGAGAAGCTCTTCCCAGAGCCCAATAGCCTTCTTCTTACCTGCATCATCGAATGGTGTGTTAAGAACAAGAATCTCCGCTCCGTCCTCTCCCGTGTAGCCAGTTCTACACAGATAAGTTTCGTATCCTGCGAATGTCACAAGGTTACAGGTGAATCTACCGTATTCACTGAGATCGTCATCAGTCATCTTCTGCAGCAACGCCATCGCCTTGGGGCCCTGTACGGCAATCATAGTGATCTCTCTGGACTTGTCGTGCACGTTAACATCAAAGTTCACTTTGTGAGTCATCAGATGGTCACGAATCTTTGGTCCATTGACAGCGTTCGTGACCCAGATGAACTCATGTTCTCCGACGCGATAGAGCATGAGGTCGTCATGGATTCCTGCCCGTTCATTGAGACAAGTGGTGTAATGGCCTCGATTCACTTTCAACTTCCTTACATTGTTGGTCGTCATTGTCTGAAGGAATTCCGTGGCTTGAGGTCCTTCTATGATGAACCTGGCCATGTGAGATGTGTCGAAGATGCCGACTCCATTGCGTACCGCCATGTGTTCCTCACGGATGTCACTGTATCGGACTGGCATCTCCCAACCTGCAAACGAAACAACATCACCGTGCTTCTTATGCCATTCAAAGAGGTGCGTGCGTTCGAGCTTCTCGGTCATGGCAATTCACCATCAATGCTACAGTGTCTGGGCACTTGCGCGAGGTTTTATTTCCTTTCATCTATACCCCGGCTGAGGTCGTTCCAATTGACTCCCCACACAGTAAGAGTCGGCAAGGCGAAGTTGGGTGCCAGTCATCCAGTTCGTATAATGGGGGTTCTCAACCTCTCCCAAGAGTCCTTCTATTCAGACTCAGTGGCCACCACTGAGGAACAGATCAGGGATAGAGTTAGGCAAATGGAGAAAGAGGGAGTGGACATCATAGACATTGGCGGTGCATCCACCGCGCCCACGAGCATCTATGGAACCCCTGTTGTTACAGAGAAGGAGGAGCTTGAGAGAGTGGGCCCTGCCCTTGATGTGGCCAGAGAAGCTACCAAACTACCACTCTCAGTAGATACCACCTCCTCGATGGTTGCAAAGAAGGCAGTCGACTTGGGAGCTTCACTAGTGAACGACGTTTCGGGACTTCGGAAAGATCCGAA
The DNA here is from genome assembly GCA_964345915.1 of uncultured archaeon. Classification (GTDB taxonomy): domain Archaea; phylum Asgardarchaeota; class Thorarchaeia; order Thorarchaeales; family Thorarchaeaceae; genus SMTZ1-83. The sequence goes on along the minus strand of CAYFTD010000163.1, from coordinate 1,761 downwards.
GATGGCAAAGCTTGTTGCAGACCTTGAAGTGCCAGTGGTCTTGATGGCAATGTGCAAGAAGCCTTGTGATAGTGTGCTGGAGTCTGTGAGTGCGCTTCGAGAGTCCATAGAGATAGCTGAAAATGCAGGGGTTCCGACCAACAAGCTCATAGTAGATCCGGGAATCGGCTTCGGGAAACCTGCTCAGACGGACTATGATTTGCTCAGAAGACTGTCCGTGTTCACTATGTTTGGGCACCCTGTCCTCGTGGGAGTTTCAAGAAAGGCCTTCATAGGTGAACTGCTAGGGCTCCCGGACCCTGGGGACAGATTGATTGGCAGTGCTGCAGCCACGGCAATCGCTGTTGCTAGGGGTGCTGACGTGGTTCGTGCTCATGATGTAGAGGAGGCGAGGATGGCAGGGATAGTTGGAGAAGCTCTGAGGGGCACCTCAAGATTGTCCGAACATGATGTAGAGCTTCTCAACATTCACGGTGAGAAAGAAGCAGAGATTGTGATCGAACGGGTTGGAGTGGGGTCTGCCATCAGGCAGGCCCTGTCCAAGAAGGCAGTGACTCTCAATGTCCTGTTAAAGGATGTGAGAACACCTGCTGCATTGATCATCAAACAGGAGATGCTCGCTCTTGGAGGAGATGCAGCCTACCACCGTGATACGATTGACTCTGGTGTCGACCATACGGACGTGCTGGTAATGGGGACTCCTGTTCAGCTGGAGAGGCTGACTAGGAAGCTTTCCAAGATGACTTACTTCGACCTCGACAAGACCAGTAAGAAGATGGACAAGTTGTTGGACTTACGTGAACGTGGCCTGTGGTGAGATGGATGGATTGGATAGAGTGGAAGCCACAGTATGATGACATAGTAGTCAGGCTCGGTCTGAATCCAAGGGCTGACCGTGAGGCCACAGCGATTCTGAGCTCCCTCCTTGTGAATAAGGATCCATATCCAGTTTTGGAGAGAATCGAGAATCTAGTTAGAAACAGACCGGTCATTGTATGTGGTGCAGGCCCATCACTCGAACGTCATTTGAAAGAGGTAATTCCCTTGGAAACTCTGATAGAATCCACGTACGTTGCCTCAGACGGGGCGGCGTCCGGACTCTTGGAACTCGGTCTTAGATGCGACATTCTGGTGACAGACCTCGACGGAGACCTTCAGAGTGTCCGTGAGGTAATAAGGAGAGGTGCAATTCCTGTTGTGCATGCTCACGGAGACAACATAGACCTAGTGAGAGAGTTTGTCCCTACTCTCGAAACGGTCGTCGGCAGTACCCAAGTTGAGCCGACTGATCGTGTGTTCCTGTGGGGCGGATTCACTGACGGAGACAGGGCATGCTATCTTGTTTCACACTATGGTCCATCCAGAGTGATACTTGCCGGAATGGACTTCGGTAGCATTGTTGGTCGCTGGTCAAAACCAGGACACTCGAGCAATTATCCTGCCGATGACCAGAAGAGAGAGAAGCTAAGCATAGCGGAGGAGTTGATAGCGAATCTTATCTCGGATAGTAATCTGGAGTATACTCTGTTGAAGTAAGAAATATCGATCTTTCTAGTGTCTGCGGTCTTGATTCTCGTTAAATCTTCTGTGCCATCATGTAGGTCAGAACAAGAAATGCCGTGCCAGCCAGCAACATCCCTAGTACAATCAGACGGGTTGCATAGCCTGGTTGGAAGACGTATTTCGAGGCGTAGTATATTAGGCCAAGACCTAGTGTTCCAATCATTACCACGACAGAGGCGACTATGCCCTCCATTCCTA
>CAYFTD010000162.1:0-17416 GCA_964345915.1 uncultured archaeon | reverse complement strand
CGTCGCTCCATGCGAGCGGACTTGGGGTGAGGTGTCGTCCATTGGGTGATGACGAATCTTGGGTTCGCAAGTAGGGAGAAGTCGTAAAGTTGTTAGACTTCCTAGCGACTCGGCATACAAGGTATCCGTAGCGGAAGCTGCGGATGGAAGAGGATGAGGTTTCCTCGTCTTCCATCAATCACCTCCTAAGTTTTCTATCCTTAGGGGTAGAAGCAGCTTGTTCCTGCTCTTCTGAGTAGGAAGAGGTACGGGCCTTTGACGGGGAATGCGGTGCAATCGGTCAGGTTGCCCAACGCCAAGTTGGCACTTGCCCTGCTCGCACTGTTGAGCACCCTTTCTTTCTTCAATGGACGAGAAATCAGTACTTACGAGTGATGGTGCTACATCTTCTTCTCTATCCTTCTCTTCAGGGCCTTGACCCTCTTGAATCGTTCCTTATCACTATCCGCTTTCCATCTTCGAAGACGTTCTTCAAGAATCTCAAGACTCTCTACCACAGCCGAGTGAGCAGCTCGAAAGTTTCTCTTTTTCAGATGAAACTTGGCCAGTTCTTCTAGAATGTCTGCAATCTCCTCCGAGAGCTCGGGGTCGTCCAAGGTCTTCTTCTTCAGTTCGAGCAATGCCTCAAGGTCACCTTCACTATCATGTTCTCCCTTGGCAGCTGTCAGATGTTCAGTGTGAATAGCAACAAGAATGGACTGGATGTCATCAATCAACGAGTCGTAGTTCCGAACCCTCTCTTCCGGTTCTTCTCCTTCCCCAAAATACCCTGTGACAATGTTCTCAATATCATCAATTGCATTGCTGAGGGCAGTCTGCACATCCATCTCAATGTTCAAAGATGTGATTAGCCATGAGTAGACCTGCTCGCCAGTAGCATCAGAGATAGCTGTTAAGACAACCCCGATACCATCCCTATCCCTTCTGACTGAACACTCGAGTCTCTCATGATCCATCCAAAGAAAGGTACCAGGGAGCAATCGTTTCAGACCAAGCTGTCTGGCAATACGGCTGCTCTCTCTATAGACCCCACCCTCACGTGATGCAAGGTCGTTCTCAAACTCTAGGTCTAGTGCATATCGTGATCCTTCGAGAAACACTTCTCGTGCCGCGAGAAGACTTGATATATCTTGGTCATTGAGAGGCTTATCAAAGAGTGCGTTGAAGTCAGCAGGTCTTGTACTGCTCTCAGGTCTAAGCACCCAACATGGGCCGTGAGTTTCTGCTGAGCCATCCACGAGAGGGCATCTATTCTCATCATGTGCTATTATGACAGATATCTCTCTAGGCGCTTGTTCTGCCAACTCCTGACTGGTCAGGGGAAGAGGAACACTTGCGTGGACAAATGGTGTCTTTCTCTCTACATAGGGTCTGAGTAGCTGCAGTTCAGCATATTCGATATCCCTGTAAGGATCCCATGTGAAGTAGACATTTGGACTCTTTGTGCTCTGCAGTGGTATACCATCAACCAACGGTCTACGTAGAATGCGAAGCAAGTCTGAGGTCTGCTCAGAATATCTGATGTCAAGCTTTTCCCCATTAGACTTGATGTTGATAGAATATGTCCCAGAGTCAATACCAAGTTCACACTGAACACTAATGATGTGTTGTTTCATTTGACCAATTTCCAGGAGCTCGTTTTCAATCCTGTGTGGCAAGTCCGTTGGAATAGTCACTCCTGCAGGGACTTCTGGAATTCTGGATGAAGACGTTGGTACTATCTGCAAACCTCTGATGCTCATTATTGCACTCTTCTTTCTCGGAATGATCACAAGCTCACCCAAAAGGTTCCAATTTCCCTCTGCAAAGAACCATACATACTCTGTCCCCTCCATCTTGCAGGTCAATAGACTATGGACTTCTTGAGGTTCCACAGTTGAAGCATGGTCCGCAGTTTCACTGGCGTTGGACTCTGACCAACGAATTGATGAACCTGGATCCAATGGGTTCATACCAATCCAGAAACCTGAACGAAGACGATTCTGGTCATAGTGGTCCTCGAGGAACACCCAGTGTTCGTAGCCATCCCCAATTGGAGCCACCAGAAGCTGACCATACCTGACTGCTGACTGTACAGGTAGAGGTATTTGAGATAGGACCGAGGCTCTCTTGCACAGGTTTGACCAGACAGCTCTGACATCGAACTTTGGCCTACTCATACCGGTAACATCTCTCATATAGAATCCAATCTGTCTTAGATGCCATGACTTCACAACTAGCCAGAGCCTCTGTATCTGATCAATTCGTAGGTCAGGGTATTTTCTCGTCAGTGCCATTAGGAGGAGGAACAGGTAGTTCCCATAAAGCAAGACTACATATGGTCTGCTCTCAAGGAGCTCCTCAAGATGGTCACTCTCATTCAACCGAAGACCATTTCCGAGCCTTCTCTCCCGAAACCAGAGCATCGAACCCCAGAGGTCAGAGGTCAACTCATGAGCCATTAACAACTCTGAGATCCTGTATAACTCATCAATCTCAATGGGGTCGCTCGTGTCAGGAATGAGTCTGTCTAATTGCTTGAGAAGGTCACGCCAGGGTTCATCTATCGCCCAAGACTCCTTGTGTCTGGAGAGCCAACTCAAGGTCTGTCTGAACCGTCGAATCTCTACATTTCGAGCTGTCTGTTCCCTCAGGTTCCTGAATTCAAGGTGTCTTTCATCAGGTGCTCGATAGGTCTGTGTGTTCACAGTCCTTCTCTTCTTGCGACGATATCGTCTGTAGTGTCTTGGATGTGTAATTTCTTCCTTGGGAATGAGTTCCTGTGATGCAATATACCCCCTCTTGTCCTTTGCACCCTTTACTCTTGCACGATATCTCACCCTTGCCATGATGCTCTTCGGTTTCATGGGGTCTCCATAGAGTGGTATGACTTGCGGAGTGACTGTGAAACTTTCCTCTTCCCTCTTTTTACAGATGCTTGGATGAAGGGCGTAGAACCACGGAATAAGGTCAATCGAGTCTTGAATCAATTCCCCCCTGAGTTCCTCTATCCCAATGATGTCTTTGGCAGAGAGAGCATCACGTCCTCGTTCTCCAATTGGCCCCTTCTTCTTCCTTGCTCGCCTGCTCTTCTTACTCCAGAAACGTGAAGACCAGTTCTCAAGTAGAGGTACTTCAATCAGCGTTGTTTCAACTGAATCCCGTTTCTGTTTGACAATCACTCTCAGATCATCAAGCATCGGTGTGATCTGGACAGAGGTATAGGGTCTGACAGGAAGGTTCCAGACAATATCTGTGACATGAAACCTGTGTTCTGACGAATCCCAGAATGGAAGTAAGCATCGAGTATGGTATCTCTCTGAGGTTCTCTCATCTGGCCTTGGTTGGAGGAACCAGACAGATATATTTCCTGTCTTGCTTATCTCCTGAACCATGTACCTCTCAAGCTCCTCCAACACAGGTCTGAGCCTTTGAGGAAGCGAGTCCTCAATCCACTGCCATCCACTGACAACAACAATTCCCTTGGTATGTATTGGTTCCATTTCGGGCAGGTTTCCCCCTTGGAACAGGAACTGCTCAATTCTGTGTGACATGTCGATGATCTTGATACTGTCAAAGAAGGCCCGGACACCCTCTTCATGATGTGAGATTCTGAGTCGCTTCTTTGCCAGCTCATCATGACTGAACTCCCCAGAGAGATTCAGCCATATGACTGGTGCATTGTCATGCTTTGAACTCATCCTCTGAAGATAACGAAGTCCATGCCAGTATTGAGCTAACCAAGCCGCTGTGAAGCCTGAACTTGATGCTGATCTTCCACTTAGATAGAGGATGTGTTTAGTAACAGTGTCTTGAACTTCTGAGAACGGGTCATATCTGTCAGCAATCTCCTGCGGCTCTCTTTCAGCCTCCAATACTGTGAACTGATCCTCTGTAGGTGAATGGAGAACCAGAGCAGCCCTTTGAGCAATAGCATCCTTTGACCGGAGAAGCAACCGGTCACATCCTTTCAGGGTGCTCTTCAAGGAATGATCTTCTTTCAAGATGTCCAGAAGAGCACGAACTACTTTCCTGTTCAGCCCTGCATCAAACTGAGTGTCTAGTAGGACAACTCCCTTGAGAATATCTGAGACTGACTCGTTTCCTGTGAGTCTGTGATATTTCCTAACAAGTCCATCTGCGTATAGACACAGTTGTGGAGTGTCGTCATCCTCAGGAATTTCAGCAAGGGCATCGTTCCACTCCCCATTTGTCAATCCTCTCTTCCTGACAGTAATTCTTGGGACTGTCTTCTTTCGTTTACCCTTTGTCTTCTCGGTTCGAACCTCCCAATCAAAACTAGTTCTTGTCTTGATGTCAAAGACCGCAACCGGTTTCATCACGACTATCTTTCCCGGTTTCATTGGATTGGTGACTACAGTCCTGGCAAACAGACCAAGGTCAATTCGACCTGGACCCTCTGCTGTTCTCAGTCTTGACTCACCAACTAAGAGATACTCTTGACCGGGTTGGAGAAAACGGCTGCCCCTCAGGATTATTGCCTCTGCGTTGTAAGCCTGTGGTAGGCCATCAGTCATGAGTCTGTGATACCTGATCCCTTCATATCGAGTCTTGTTTCTCACAACCTCGTACAGATGTCTGGCGTCCTGTGCCCTAAGTTTTGGATTCTTTTTCGGTGTGAGCTTTTTGAGAAACTGAGCCCATGTCCGTAGATTCTTAGATTCCTCCTTGGATTCGCTTCTGCTTGCCTTTCGAAGCCTTGTGATTTGAAACTGAAAGAACTTCTCGTCTGGAGGGTCGCCATCATGCCCTACGGTCCTGGATGGGAAAACTTGCTTGGAAGAACCTGTAGCATACAGACTGCTCAGCTCGTCAACAATCTCCCTGAGAATCTCATCAGCACACTTCTCTTTAGTACTCGTTCTGGGCCGCAGGAAGTGACAGTTTCCTAGCTTCGCGTCTGTATACACGTAGTCGACGAAAGGGGCAAGACGACGGATGAGTAGTAACGCATTCGACTCAAAGTCATTGGGCGAAACACCAAAGATGAACGATTTGCGACAGAGTTCTCGTCCATGAGACCGTATCATGTCTGCGAGATCAAGCTCTACCAAGTCTGCTCCATGTGCAACAGGTACAGGACCAAACTCATCACTGATGTACCCCCAGAAGGTCTTTCTCTTCAGTTGTCCAATCTTGACTGGGGTTTCAAGAGGATACATCAACAGAAAATAGTCTCTGAGGTTGGCTCCAAAGATGTTGATGAGTCTGTTTAGTGGTCCGACAACACCTTTCCTTTCGTTTCTCACTCGTTTGGTTTCTGTGTTGCCATAACTGGCTGTTGTTTCCCATATGTTCTCAAGTTCCAGGTCACGCAGTCCTTTTTCTCGATTGGCAACTGGACTGAAATCTGGTTTTCCTTGGTCAAGGCTCATCTCCCATTTCTTGAGTGCTGTGGCTAATTGCTTTTGAGCCTTTGAATGAAGGTGTTTAGTTTCCTTGATTGTCCGTTCACGCAGCAAAATGACTAGAGCTTTCATACCCATGGTGTGTGCTTGAACCACTGTTTTTGCAGCATCTTCTGGAAACACCTTACTAACCCCTATAATAGAAAATTGTGCGGGTTTTTCCCTTTTTTATTTTGCTCTAAGAATGATAATTGTGGATTCTTTCGCTTGAATAAAAAATACGTTTAATGTATTTATATATCATCTTGTATCAAATAAAATGTGGAGAATATCAAGCAATCTCCCGAGAAAGAGGTTGAGTGAAACTCCCTCGACCGGAAACAGGTCGGGTATTTATATATCTGAGGCGGAAACTCGTGGGTCGCTCCAGTGGCGTGATGTCAACGGTCAAAGTCCCTGTCAAATGGGGTGTGATGACAGACAGACAGAAGACACGTCTGTCTAGAATCACCAGTAGGGACACCAGAGTCATCAAGGCCTATCTTGGAGTGATTGAGAAACACGAGAGAATCCTCCTTTTTGGAAAGAACAGGAAACGACTTGATGCTGGAAAGCTAGATGAGCTAACATTACGTACTGATACAAGGGCTGTCCTTCATGACTTCAAAGACAGGTTCCCGAACATCTCAATGAACGAACTCCAGGAGTGTCGAGAAACCGCCATCGGAATGTGGAAGGTGTATCTCGCACTCGGGAGGAACAAGCCCCTTCAGGCTAAGGGGTATCATTCAAAGAAACTACCTCGCCACATGTTCACACGGATGTTCAAGTTCACCTATACTCCTGATAAGAAGATCAAACACTGGTTGATTCTTCGTGATTCACTTGACTCGGTGAGAGAGGGAAGAAAGACTCATGACAGGTTGGGAATACCTCTGAGTCCTTCATCTTATCATCTCAACCGTCTAAAGTCTGGTGAGGTCAAATCAATTCAGATTGTGAAGGACAAGAATCGGAAGTGGTGGGTTCTCTTCAAGGTGAAGTTGGAGTCGGAGGCTTTGGACAACAAGACCAAACCTCCAGCAGTGATTGGGATTGACCTAGGGATGAAGAAGGCAGTCTGTTCAGTAGTGCTGACTCGGAAGGGTCTTCGAAACGTTAGGTATTGGACTGACAGAGAGAAGGCAAGACACATCGAACGCTATGATAGGATGGTTGCCAGTCTTCAACAGAAGAGGGACTCTTCTCTCCACTCTGACGAGGTCACAAAACGACTACGAAAGATTAGTACAAAGCGTGAGAACATCAGTTTCGACTATGACCTTGTTCTTGTGAAGAAACTCGCTGAGCATATCCTCGAACTGTCGCAAGAGTATGATGTCTATGTTTCGATTGGCAAATTGAAGGGAATCCGTCATCGCGCCAGAAAGGGGGATGGCAAGGGCCGTCGGTTCCGTAGTATGCTTCACAGATGGGCATTCGCTCGATTCACCAACTCCCTTCAACACAAGCTCAGTATGAGTGGATTTGTCTCAAAGAGAGTACACGCAGTTCCTGAGGCTTGGACCAGCATCAAGTGTCACAAGTGTGGGTCAAAGGGATTCAGACCAAAGCAGAGCTTCTTTCTCTGTCACGCTTGTGGATATCGCGACAACGCAGACAAGAATGCAGCAATCAACATTGGTCTGCGTTTGATTAGGCTCATTCCCTCACTGAGGGGTGAGAAAGGACTAGGGACTTGGCTTCCGTCAATACGGAAGACCTCCCCGAAGACCCGAAGAACTCGTTCTAGAGGGACGTCCCCAGCTCCCGAGAGATCACTAGGCTCGTCCGTAGGGGGCACCGTGGCTGACTGTCAAGACCAGACTTCTCTTGAGGAGTTTGCGAGCAGTGCCGACCTAGCCATGGAAAAGACCATGGAAAAACCGTCTGCCATCATGGAATCTAGTGGCTGTGATAGTACAGTGCAGCGGACAGAAACTCAGTCTGTGAAGAGGAGTCATTCTCCAGTGACACACAGCAAAACTCGTGTACATCCAGCAGGAGAGGTTCTGTTGGTCGCTGGCGACAGCAGTCATGAGGAGGGTTGAACATGGAAGTTATTGGTGGAGAGATTTCACTCATCTTCTCAGGTCGGACTAGGGATTCCAGGTTTGACTTGATTTCTAGCAGGTCGGACCTTGTTACGACTCTATTTGAGTACAGACTTCACCAATTAGAAACCGGTCGGGGATCACCTCCTAAGCTTGTTCCACATTTGCATAGTTATGGGAAAAAGGAACAGTCGCAAAAGTCTAAAATGCCATTAGTTTCTTGGTTCGATGAGCTAATTAGGCAGAATGCCAAGTAATTGAAGAGGGAGTCGTTTTAATGGCTAGCATCTGGATGCTCTCTAAGGATGCGATGAGAGGAATGGACATCGTTGGTGCAATCTCAGATTTTCTTGATGAGTATCAAACTAAAGGAAGTACCTCGCCCAAGACTATAGACCGAGTGATTAGTGTTCTAGAGAATATCATCTTAGGTGCTAAAAGCTACGTAGATTCGAATATCAGAATTGATTCATTCTCAATGATTACAGCAGAGGCTTCGTACACTGAGATGGCAAAGACACCATCGGAGTTTGTATCTGTTCTTGAAGGATGCATTCAGTGCATCCGACTCCAGAAAGAGTGTCAGAATGATTTCCTGGATATTCTTCGTATTGTTGCTAAGAATGGGATGCAAGTAACGTCGAGGAGAGTGGATACAAGATCACTCATCCTTCACTAGTTGAAAAACTGATAGTAGATACACGTTCAAAGCTGAACGAACTCAGACATCAGTTTGCATCAATTCCAGCCACGCCGCATTTTATGCCATTTCACAACTTTTCCATTGACATGCTAGATAGAATCTCAAGTATAATAGATAGGATAGAACGAAGTCCACACCCTTTGGACAGAATGGCCAATGTTTGGCTCTCTGAAGTATCACTCGACTGGCTTCTTGTCCAAAACGGATTCTTCAAACTCTCGCATCACGATTCTACAACAAGTAAGTGGAAATCTCTTCACAGCTTTATCAAAACAAGCTCTGAACTTCTTGAAATCGGAAGACCAGTTATGGGTGCATTCTACAATACGTATGGCTCTACTGGTACCTTCATTCTGAACCGAAGAATGGGTCAACCATCAGGTGATGAATATTTCATGGTTATGGCTGACGAACTAGATCCTCCTATCTACTGGCCACTAGTGACTCACGAATTATCTCATTGTTGGTTGAGCTCGCAGAGTATTGTTGAAGAAATAAGCTCACAAGTTCATCCAGAAGAACTTGAAACAAGGTTTGTAGAAAGACGTGTTGAAGAGGCACTATGTGATGCGGTTGCCACTTCTCTTATGGGCCCATCTTATATTTATTCCTACATCAATCGCTTGTGGTCAAGTTTCATGATGCAAAACAGCCAAGAATATCCCAACAACTCCTTCCGTCTTGAGTTGATGATTAGAATCTTGAAACAAACAAATCATGAAGAAGTTAGTGAATTAGAATCTATGATTGAAGAAACAACATCTATGGATTGGGAAGACGAAGCAATTGTTGACTCGATGATTCTAATGGAGGATTTCATGGAGCAACTACCCCTCACTGTAAGACCAGAAGATCTTGGTACAGAAATAAGGAATATCGATGAATTCGTTGAAACTCCGCCAAGTGATCTCCAGAAACTCTATCATGTTGGTTGGACTCTGCTAAACCTCTCAGATGCAGCTACGTATTCCGATCATTTCAACAGAATCAACCTCGTAATTCAAGAAAAGCTAGAACGGAACAGTTCCGCGTTCAATACCTAGGCTTAGTTCTCGGGCAATTCGATGAGCCATTCGAAGTGGTGCTGGTGTGGAATAACTTCTGCCGGGAGAACCCCAGTTGAGATATGAAAGCTTGAAGACATCCTCTAAAGCCTTCAGTCTGTTAATTGAACCAGCTACAGAGATGAAATCAATCGTTATCGGACTGGGAGTACCATGTTCATACTCATCTCCGCCAGCAGCACACAAGACCATATTTGATTCATCCAAAATGTAGTAATCTCCTGAGTGCGGTCTCCAGATATCTGATTGACTTCCACGATATATTCTGAAGGGAGTTACGTTTCTAACTGCGAGGATGGCAGAGTGATCTAGACCAGCCTCATTCACAGCAGCCTCGAAATCCCTTGTTTCTCTGGGAAAGACACTGCCATCCCGAAGATAGAGAAGAGACTTTGCATCGGGAACCAGAAACCTAGCCTCTTCGATGCACTTTGTTAGACTATCTCTATCAATGCTTTCCCCCACAGTGAGTTTTGTCTGCCCAATTCGATATTTCCCCATCTTGTCATAGACTATCATCATTACCCAGTTTTCTGCTTTGGCACGTCCAACATCAGTTGCGATGTAGCAGTCATATGACAACTGAGAAGCAAGAACCCACGGAATACAACCAGCACGTGTGAGCAGCGATGCGAGGTAGCCTCCCAACGGAAATGACTTTCTTCGTTTTACAACAGTCCTGACAGTTTCTGTAGTGATGCATTTTGATGGTACACCAAGACGTCCACAGGTATTCGTTATTATGCCATGGATTTCTGTATCTTCATCAACAATGGCCACTACAATGGCATTTCCTGGAACAAGAGCTATGGACTTCTGAAGCTGCTTTTCCATATCCTTCGGATCTGATTCCAGAAAAATGGGTTTCTCGGGGAGTCTGAAATTGAAGTATTCTTTTGCATGTTCTACCATAGCGCCATAGAAAGATAATGCCAAGTCCCTGTTTCCAGATGAATACACGAAAGCTTTCTTGACTGATGTTTCTTCATACAGCCCTTTCTTGATCTCATTTCTTATCTTCGATGGTATAACTTTCCTTTGACTGGCGGCAACGAGTTTTGGCAAAGGAATCTGATTAGATGCTGGAAACTCCAATGGTTTTCCAAACTCAATCTGGTGCGGACCGAGTTCAAGAGAGGAGAAGCCATAATCCTCGAATATGTCCATGGTCTTTTCCCAACGGGTCTGTGCGGTGTGTTCTGGATCCCGTTCTTTTCGAGGAGCATCATCTGTATAGTAGGTGTGTTCTGCGGTTATTTCAGAAGGAACATCCTGAAATCGCACATTCTTGTGAAGAAACTGTGGTGCATATGTGATCTCTCCACTTCGCAATCCATGCTGATTCCAGTCCAACCAATCTTGAGGTTTCTGTCTGCCATACTTTGAATCTAGATACTCTGCAACGGACTGGGTCTCATCAAGTGGAATCCTGTTTATCGGTCTATCATCTACTCCGTCAATTCCAACATCCTTTGGGATTAGACTGTAGAAGAAGTGAACGCCTCTGAAAGTCTTACCCAGTTTCTTCATTTCTCTCATTGTACGATTGATTTCTCGTTGTATGGAATCCAATCCTGAGGATCTGATATACTCGAGATACGGACGGGAATCAACATACCGAGTAGCCACATCAAGTGAGAGCACAATCCGCTCATCATTAAGGACATTAAACCGATACCTTGGTCCTCTGAACAGCATCAGCGGCTCTTGATAGTCATCTGTGAGATTGATACCCTCGACCGGATAGTAGGTATGTAATGCCCCCTTCCAGAGAACGCCCTTGGTGTTGGTTTCCTTTGTCTTGTTTAGCAGTGCAGTTAATGTCCTGCGACCAGAAACTCCATTGTCCAAATCAAGAGTCCCAACATAGTTGACTTCTGCAGAGCCAACATTCACATGTTCCTGTGCAGGATCACTCTTCAGAAAACCTACAGCATAGCTTATTCCTTTCTCAGAATAGTGAGCAAATGGCGACTTGTTATCCCATTCAAGTTTACGAATTGCCTTTCCAACAACACTATACTTGCTTGCTCCAGACCCTACACCTTCTAGATGGAACGCATCAAGTTGGTGTGACACATCTCTGAATGATAAGCTACCTGGGAACACATTTGAGATAATTGACCAATCTTTACTAGTCACGAAATCTCCCGCCAATCTCACTTTACCAGATTGGTGTTTTATGCCTATGGATTGTCCATCCTACGCTGGACCCTCAAGATGATTAGAAGTCAGCCTTCTGTTCTATAGACCTAGATACCGTCTTAACTTGTCAACATCCTCTAGTCCTTTCATCTCAATTACTCTGAAACCCATGCCTCTGATACGCTTCCTTTTCTCTTGGTCCTGCTTGCTGATACGTTCTGACTCGTGAGGTGGGCAATCGACAAAAACACAAGGCTTCCTTGTTTCATAATAGAAGACTGCTCTGGTTATGGGCTCATCACCTTCGTATATCGTCTTTTGTGCCTGAAACGGCAATGGTAGCCCCTCATCAGCGATTCTCTCAAGAGCATTTCTTTCAGGGTAGAGAGAAGGGTAGAGAGAAGTAGAGGCGGCGGTGATAGAGAGATTGGGGAATTGCCCATCTCACATTGCTGAGCACCTTCTCATCTTGTACGAAACGCTGATTCTATTCTACATGCTCAGAGAGTTTCAAGTCCATCCTTCTCTTCTCCAAGGAATCAACAAGCACAAGAGGAATGCAATAAGTCCTGTAACTTCTCTTGAGAAGGACGTTCGGAATATCAACTACTTCGCAGCCCCCGTACCCGGTTCTCCGGATGATTAGGATGGAGATGCCAACATAGTTGATTGCAGCCGTTGACAGAGGCCAGTCGATATCTGTCCTTCCAACTAGCAGTCCGATATCAATCCCGCGAATTGCAGAGAACACAAGATACAACATTGGAACAACTAGGATCGATGTACCTATCCATGGATTGATACAATGATATTGAAGAATGTTCAGTACGTTTATTGGTTTAAGTTGTGCCCTAGGAAAAGAGGTTGAATAGTACTGGCTTATAGTGATTGGCTATTAGTGGCTGTTTGGGCAGTTCTATTTGGAGGTTTCTTAGCCTTCTTGCCTTTTAGAAGAAAGACACAGCGTCGTCCTGCTGGTGTCTACCTAGCCTTTGTGGTCGCTCTTGCCTTTGAGATGTTCGGCATTCCTCTGAGCATCTACTTTGTGACATGGACATTTGGGATTTATTATCCTTCGGAACAGGTTTGGGGTCATACATTGTACGCATATATCGGACTCTCCGGTATGTGGATAGGATTTGGATTGAACATTATCGGAGTAGCTTTTGTTGTACTTGGCTGGAGAAGCATTCACAAGGAGTATTGGAGTAAGGACAGCGGCGAAGGAAGACTTGTGACTTCAGGCATCTACCGATTTGTGCGACACCCACAGTATACAGGGTTTCTACTAATCACCTTAGGTCTGCTTGTTCACTGGGCCACGATACCTCTTTTGGTAATGTGGCCAATTCTAACTGTCATGTATTATAGACTTGCTAGATATGAGGAGAGGACTTTGGAAGAAGAGTTTGGAGAAGAATTCATCGTATACAAGAAGACTGTTCCAATGTTCATCCCAAACCCCAAGCGATATCTATAGAAAACCTGCGATTTGATCACAGAGCAAGCGTTCGTGTATTGAGTGGTTGATGCCTTAATCTCAATGAACTCCTTTTAGAGTCCTCTATTTGGTAATTGTAACAACAAATCTGTCTTTGCTTTCTTGGCTGAAAAGAAGTGATATACCTCTGATCTTCAATTCCTCCGCAACACTCTTCAGTGAATCTGGATCGCCCAAGATGATCTTCACAGTTCTCCCTATCTCTAAATCATCAATCATTTCCACTGCTCTAATCTTTGATAAGGGACACATGAATTCACTAAGATCATATTCCATTATTACATCTGTTTCAGACCTTGTTTCCATGACATCGTTGTAGAAGCTTGCATACTTGAAAGCATCATCAGGCGACATGACAACAGCTATGCCTTTGTTAGTTTTGGCATAATTCAAAGCAGCATATAGTATGGCTCCAGTTGTGGGACCAACCGGTATCCCATCTTTTCTAGCCAAGGCTATGACGGTTTCATATGCTTCTTCATCACTTACTTCTACTGTATCATCGATAACTGATCGATCTAGAATCTTTGGCACCAATTCTCTATCCAGTCCAGTGATTCTCTTCATTCCTGGTAGTTTGTGGTTCGGTACGCATGGCTCCACCCCTATGACTCTTACTTCTCGATTCTGTTCTTTGAGGTATTTTCCAACACCGGAGATTGTGCCACAAGTTCCATACCCCGCAAAGAAGTAGTCAATCTTCCCTTCTGTTTGTTTCCAGATTTCTGGTCCGGTGGTCCGGTAATGAGCTTGAACATTGAACTTGTTCTCATATTGATTAGGGCTAACATAATCATTTCTTGTAGCCGGACTTTCTGTTATCGACCTGACTAAGCCTCTGGCTCCTTCATTGGGAAATGACGGACATAAGTCATCATCCGCCTCTAACACTTTTGCCCCGAGAAATCTTAGCATTACCTTCTTCTCTTCAGGAATATTCTCCGGAACAGCTACCTCCACTGGCACTCCCAATGCATTGGCAATGCAAACTAGTGCAATGCCAGTATTGCCAGAAGATGGTTCAATAATCGTGCGGTTGGTGAAATCGAGCTCATCCAACATGCCATAAACAATTCTGTCTTTGATTGAACCAAACGGATTATACCTTTCAAGCTTGAGGTATATTTGGAACTGTTCATTTGGGTTAGACCTATTTACTCTGACCAATGGCGTTGGATTCTGAGGACTGCTTATGAGCTGGGTTATGTCAGAGTAGACTCTCAACTGGTGGTTTAATTCATTGTCGGTCATTTTAGCTCCTGAGTGTGAATACCACACTCACCTCCACATTTGCTTGTATCCTTCCATCTCCCATCTCGCTCAAGCTCTCCTCCAGGATTCGAGCAGGGAGCACAACCGAGGGAACGGTAGCCATTCTCATACCAGGGATGAGGTTGTATGCCCTTCGTAGCCATATACCTCCATATCTCAGCTTCAGTAAAGGTCAAGATTGGATTCACTTTGATGAGTCCGCCCCTGCTCTCTACTTCCTGATAGCCGACCCTTGTCTGACCCTCGGTGTTTCTCAAGCCAGTGATCCAAGCGTCAAGTTCTTTGACAGCCACTCTTGTGGGATCCACCTTGAGTAGCCGACAACACTCATCTGGGTATACTGTATGGATTTCCTCTCCAGTCTGAGCTTTGACTCGAGATACGTTCTCATAGAACTCTTCTGTTGCTAGCAAAACGACTTCCAATGAATCATCCTTTAGAGATTCTGGAATAGTGTCAGCAACCATGTATACTGTCGTGCCAAGATTCCATCCTCTATTCATTGATTTCAAGTACTCAAAGGTTTCTATTGGCTTATACTGGGTCATGACTGAGAAGACTGCGATGTTTGGGTCTACTTCTCTGGCCAAATGGAGTGTTACCATACTGTCTTTGCCAAAAGAACAGGCCACAGATACTCTTTGATATTTCTCCAAAGTTTCTTCAATCAATCTCTTTGCATGTTTGATCTTCTCTATGAACTTCATCACCCCGATCCCGTCAACCGAATATCACACTGACTATTCCGAACCAATAACTAACATCTCTCTGAACTTCTCAAAACCGACTCTGTCGATGACAGTCGCCGCGTTAGCATCTTTCTCTCCTAACATCCTCAGGCATCTTTCAGCAATCTTTAGCGCCACATCTTCAGATAGGAATTCAGCAATCACCTCTCCCAATCTGGTGTCTTCACCTTCATTGCCGCCAACTAGCATGGCAAAACCTCTTCTCTTCTCAACTATCGCATCAGAAGGGCATACAGACATGCATCGTCCACAGTGCTTACAATCCTCTTGATCGATGACTGCTAGATCATTGTCAATTCCAATTGCTTTACGTTTGCATATGGGAATGCAGAGTCCACAGCCTGTACAGAGGTCAATGTCTACCTCTGGTTCAACGACTCCATAGAAACCTATGTCACTGAGGTGAGCAATCCCACATGAATTGGGACAGCCGGCTGCTGAAACTCTAAGACCTGGAAAATCAAAGCCTAGTTCCTCAACCATTTTCTCGATTCTTCTTAGCAAAGACTGTGAGTCCACAAGGCTCTCGGTACAGTATTCACCAAAACAGGTTTGTATATTGTCAATTCCCTTATCCAGTACTCGCATGCCGACCTCTTGAAGCTCTTTCATAATTTCTTCCAGATGCTTCTTATGGACGCACGGAATCTCAGGTGATCCTCGAACTACAAGATGTACAAAGCCCTTGCCATATTTGTCTGCAATATCCCCAAGTGTTCTCAATTGCCTTGAAGTGACTTCTCCACAAGTAGCCCGGAGCTTCACAATCATTTTGTCCGTTTCTGTGACCATCTGTCTAGTCTTGCATTCGATTGCTCTAGGAAACACCTCATCCTGCAGATTTCTAGTCAGTTTCTGCTTTACAGCTTTTGTACTGAGCCTGTTTATGAGGTCAGCGTATCGCTCCTCCTTCTTACCTTCATTCTTGAGGAGATCAAAGGCATTCTGAACAAATCTTATGCACTCCCCCACTGGAAGACATTCTGCCATTTTTACGCCAACGGCAGGATTCACACCTAGCCTTCCACCAACATATGCATCGTATCCCATTTTGCCATCTTTCTCTACACCGACAAACCCAATATCTGTCAAAACTCGGGAAACTATGCAGTCCCTATTACAACCAGCAACACCGATCTTCAGTTTATAGGGCAAGGGAACATAGAAGAAACTATCCAATTTCTCTGCTAAGGAAAGTGAATTGGTTACTGCATCGGAGCAAATCATATCATCATAGCACACATTGATGTTTCTCACTCGGGCTCCACAGCGATCAAATTCTAGATCCACTTGGTCAAGTTCTCTTTTCACTTCCTCCACATCTTTCAAACTCACGAACGGGATGATTGGGATTTGCCTTGTAGTGAATAGAATCATGCCTCTAGCAAATTCATCGGCAATATCGGCAATCTTCTTGAGCTGATTTGAAGAAAGGTTATTGCATGCTGTCTTGACCCAAATGGAGAACATGTCTTCTTCTCTGAGCTTTACGACTCCTCCTCTTCTCAGTTCCTCAATATTCAGTCGTTGTTTCAGTACCATGTCGCACCT
Source organism: uncultured archaeon (assembly GCA_964345915.1). Lineage (GTDB taxonomy): Archaea > Asgardarchaeota > Thorarchaeia > Thorarchaeales > Thorarchaeaceae > SMTZ1-83. The sequence goes on along the minus strand of CAYFTD010000162.1, from coordinate 990 downwards.
CCTCAGATTATCCTCTTATTCGTGACAAATCCGACAATTTTGGGGCAGCTCCAACGCATCATGGTGTAACATGCACGCAACAGATTCTTGTTTCAATGTTCCACAAAGACTGCAAAATGCCATCATAGCCTCTAACCCAGAGGACTTTGTTTTTGCAATATTCGCCGCCACATTCAACACAGCGGATCTAACTTCGGGAAGGGACTCTAACATTTCTATCAGCTGATTGCCTCTCTTGTGGCTCAAGTACTGACTGACTGCAGCTTGGGTAATCCCAAGTTTGCGAGCCACTTCGAGCTGAGAAAGTGAGAGATTTTCGACCAGCTCTTTCGCAACGAGTGAACGAAATGCAGGCAAAATTGCTGTCACAATTGATTCGCATGGTGTTCGCATGGCTGACACACTTTGCCCATAACGGCGTTATATGTTAAGAATATTATGGATTGTCAATGAATCAGTCAGTCTAGACATGGCTGAAGAGGGCTGCCTTCGATATCCCGCACTTGTTAGTGGATCTGATACCGCCAATGTCACAATAGACTACTACAACAGTGAAGAATAACTCTCTCCCTACAACGTAGCTGTTTCAGGTCTAACTAGTTACTCGGAAACTGGCGATGTGGTCTATCTGAACCTCACAGAGCATGTGAGGAGTTCTGGTTCACATGACGTCACCTCACTCTTCATCGGACTTGGTGTTACCTCGGGTGCGGTTCCTGCGATGTACGGATTCAGCACTTCTTCATGAGTGAGTACGGTCTATGAGGTGTTTCCAGAACCGACAACTCCTTTGTGCCAGCTCACTTCCTTAGAGGCGGCGGTGAGAGAGATTGGGGATCTGCCCTTCTGTCGCTGTTGAGCACCCTTTCATTTCTATTGAATTGATTCCCAATGCCGATTTCCATAGCTCTTTTTTCGATGAATTATATTTGTTGGCTATATCTGCCTTGAGATTAGGTATTACATATTAGGAAACGCTAATGCAATGAC
>CAYFTD010000161.1:0-6633 GCA_964345915.1 uncultured archaeon | reverse complement strand
CGAAGGCCATCATTAGTTATGAATAGGGCCTATACGGCCATATATGAATACCAATGCTGTCAAACGGAAGCTCGACAAAAGCCGAATCGATGGCGCCAAATGGCTTGCTGGGAAATTTGCGGTTTCGTGGCCCAAATTGAACAATATTGCTGTCAGATACCACAATGTTGACGTTGGACCACTGTTTTTCCTTGTATTTCCTCATACTATGCTTCAAAGGGGAAAAACAAGGAGTTGGCCTCGTGTTCTAACTATACTACCGCCTGATGGCACACGAGTCATTTTGCCAGCGTTGACAGACACCTTTTAGAAGAGAATTCACCAGACAGCCTTTGTGTTAGACGATGAGCATTCGGCGAGCTACACTAGATGATCTCGAAGCCATCTCCGAACTCGAGAGATACGCGTACGACTTGCCTCCTGACTATATGGAGATGTCGAAGGAACGATTCCCTCTGAATTTTGATGAGCATTTCTTGGTTGAGGATAAGGGAAGACTAGTGGCCACAACTCGTTTGGTGGCTTTGGAACAAAACGTTCGAAATGTCTGGAAGAAGATGGGCGGAGTGTCTATGGTCGCCACGGCTCCTGAGGATCGCAGGAGGGGAGAATTCCGTCGCTTGATGACGCATATGAATGAGTACATGCACAATGAAGGCTATGCCACAAGCGTACTCTACCCATTCAAGGACACGTTCTATGCAACCTTTGGGTATGTGAACTGTCCTCCGATGCTTCGCGTGGTGGCAAATCCCGAACATCTGAAGAGATGGAAGCTGCCTCCCAACTACTCTGTCGAACGAATGTCCTATGCAGATGCAATGGAGCACTATAAGGCCATTCAGACAAAAGTGGGGGAAACTACCCACGGTGCAACACGAAGGAGCTCAAGGAGGTGGGAGGAGCTGTCTATAGGCATGAAGGCACAAGTGGCAGTTGTGTTTGGACCAGACGGAGGTTTAGAGGGCCTAATGATTCATCGACATAAGGGCTACCTCGATCTGTATGGTGACGAAAACATGGGTAAGATGGAGGTCAGGGAATGGTACTGGACGAGCCAGGATGCCAGAAGTGCTTTACTGAATTATGTCTACCTTCACACAGACCAGATTCGAAGAGTAGAGATACCAGTGAATCCCTTGACAAATGATTACTACCAGTGGATTGAAGGTCCCAATATAATGGAACTCAAGTCAGGGCTATGTTTCATGGCACGCTGCGTTAATGTCGAAAGGTCTCTGGAAGGCCTACCCGCACCCGAAACCGGCGCGGTCACGTTTCGAGTCGAGGATTCCCTGTGCAAATGGAATGATCAGACTTACCTTCTAGAGGCCAAGAAAGGCAGTCTGTCTGTGAAACCCCTTGGGGAATCGAAGGCAGACACTGTGTTGACAATTGAAGGAATCTCAGCGCTAGTGTATGGCACGATGACAATGGAAGAGCTCGTACCCTTTGGGTGGATTCAAGGTTCTAATCCAGAAGTCTTTCTTGACTGGTTTCCACGAAAGTATACGTGGATGTACGAGCACTACTGAAGCCACTTCCTGAAACCCAATAGACAAGTCTACATCACACTCCGGGGGCTCCACGTGGAACCAAGTGGGTCCCATGGGAGCTAGCTTGCGAAATCTACGCAAATCCTCGGCCAGGAACAGAGCCCAACTTCAAGTGTTGATACCTTGGGTCGTCCTTCTTTTCCTTTCCTGTGACCTCACGCTTGTACCTCTCGTATTCTGCCTGACAATTGGACTCAAGCTGGAATCTGGTCAGACCGAGCTTGATCTCGTTTGTGGAAACTGAGGCAAAATCCTTGGATGTCACCAGGAGGTCTATGTCTGGGATTATTCTAAGCTTCTCCATGGTTTCTTCAAAGAAGCCCCCGCCAAGGACAAGCCACATCTCGCCTTCATCGTCGAACCAGATGTCTATGACGTTACCAATCTTGAAACCGTCCGCGTCAAACACCTTAGCTTTGGAGAGATCTGACAGTTTGACGTCACCAGCTTCAATGGTCGTTTCATAGTGCTTGTCGCACAGCGTTTCACCATCCACCTTCAGTCTAACTGCATCCTCATCAACGACATCAATCTGCTCAATGTCGAACACGGGGTCCAAGTCGGGCTTGACCTTGATAGCCTCAAGAAGCTCTTCCACTCTGCCCCCGCCGATAACCATTGACTTTGGGGTCAGTTTAGTCCCATCAACAGTGATTATGAAGTCTATGACGTTGCCGAGCGCTTCTCCCTTGGCGTCAAGGACTTGCTTCTTTGTCAAACCAGTATACTTCAAGTCGTAGCATCGTACCATATGAGAACCCTCTGATATTAACTATAGTGAAGGAATATAAGAGTTACTACTGAACTGGACAAGTCCATCCGCCATAAAAGCCTTAGCTACAAGGAAAGAAAGGAAAACGGGGTCGACGAGCCGCTCCTTTTCGGCCCTCTCAGAACTCCTGCAACTCAAGGGATATCCTGCACAAGTAAGACAGTCATCTTCGTAATATGGACCTACTCAGTAGACTTCGCGGGGACTCTGGGTCAGTCTATCAGGAAGCTGGCCGCCCTCACCAAGAACTTCCAGCTCATGATTGCGACCGTATCTTCCACCGTCGCTGATCAAGAAACCCGACTTCTGGATGCCACGAGCTTGACGTTCAGCTGCCCTTCTGACAATCATGCCTATGTTTGTAGGAACGGACATCACGAGCTTCTTCTGAGCATCATCGATGACGAGGAGAATAGTATCATCACTCGAGGTCCTTGATGTTTCATGAAACTGAGAATCGTTCTGATTGAACTCCAGGTAGTACGGCATCTGGGAATAGTCCTCCAACAGGGAGTTTGAATCAGACTTCTCGATTTGTAATATATACATTGTTCGCGTGCCTATCACGCTTATCTAAGAGCCACATCACTATATGGGCAACAAGTGCGCAGTTCCACAATGGGCGCACACCACTGCTTCCTCGTATGGTGCTGGCATGGGCAGTGCAGCACCGCAGTTCTGACATTTCAGCTCCTGTATTTCGGACCTCTTTTCGGGTGGAATGTCAAGACGGAACACCTGCTGTGCCACGTCGCGGACTGTCTTGCCTATCCTGGCTGCAGCCGCGGCAACTGAGTTCGTTTCAGTATCACTCAGAGACCCAAGACCAACAGCTTTGAAGAAGTTGTCAATCGCCATTCCTATCTTGCCAAACATAGAGCCAGCCTTCCATGCCATTACATCGCCAACGTGCAACTCCGCCAGTTCATCATCAGGATGTCCAGGAATCTGATACCCGCGCTTCCATTTAGTCTTCTCAGACCGTGTTTCTGAAAGCTGTTGTCCACAGCTCGGACATCCAAGTTTCCAATCACTCTTCCTAAACCATCCCTTCTTGACTTCCTGATCACCCACGTCATACCAACATCTCTTGTGGGCAATCTTGCCGCAATTCGGACATGCAAACAGAAAGAACTTGTCTGGCTTAGCTCGCTGTTCTTTTCCTTTGGGTAGTTGGAGGTAAGCAAGGTCCTTGCTGTTGTTGTTTAGAACGTAGCGACCGCAAATGAAGCACGTCACTCCATCATATTTGGACATCTGCTGAACCGGTACTCTCAATGGTTAATGCCTCAAACTGGACTGTCTCTTCTTTTCTTAAAGCCCTTCGGAAACAGCATGGTTGAGAGGTGTCTGTAGTCACAGCGGTAGAAGAGTCGAGCTAGAAGACTCAAAGGTGGGAAAATAGTGACTGATATTAGCAGGTCCATGAGATAACGTAGGTGGTGTGGTGTTCTTATGTTCGACCTTGTCCAAGAACGAGACGTTGGGAAGAGACTGTCACCTCACACCATGATCTACGTCGTTACACACGGGGTGACATCTCCAAGTGGTGGGCTATCTAATATCGGCAAGAATCAGATCATCGATCTCGCCAGGTCGCGAGTGGCAACTGGGGTTACTTCAATCTACTCGTCACCGGCGAAGGATACGGGAGCCACAGCCAAGCTTCTGGGCAAGGAATTCGGAGCGAAAGTCAAGACAAAGGACTGCCTGGAAGAAGTCAAGACTGGAAAAGGCACTCTCAGTGCAGAAGAAATGGTCCAAGTGTTGCCCGAGATGTGGAGGGACGTACACCATCAACCCAAGGATGGCGAGTCACTGATGGAGGCACGACATCGTCTCGGAGAATGTGTGAGCGAGTTCGCTGGGAAACACAGGGGAGAGAGCATCGCGATAGTCACTCACACAATCTTGGCCACACTCTTCCATACTCTAGTGAAAGGTGGAGACCCGAGCAGCAAGGATTGGCTTGAAATGGGTTATGCATCTTGTGCAGCGTACGAGTACGCGAAGGGTGGCTGGAGTCTAGTGATGCCGCCGGACAACAGTTTCTTGACTCAGGCAACCGTCGTCAGGGAGACACTCCCCACAAATCTGATTGATGCTTTGAAGCAAGACAGATGATGTAGATGTCCAAAAAAAAGAAGTGTGCTCGGGCCAAGAAGAAGCCTTGACCCGAGATTGACCGAATGATCTATCGTCGGCGCATCACTACCAAGACCAGCACGACGAAGGCAACGGCCGCTCCTACCATTATGTAGAGCGTCAATTGTCCATCGCCGTCAGGGGGAGTAATCGTGGTAGTTGGGGTTGTAGTGGTGGTCGTGGTTGTGGTCGTTGTCTGTTGAGACTGGAAAGCGCTTGAGTATGATACGAATATTGGATCGCATCGAATCTCGTGGCCATCCCACTCTGTGTATCCCGCTGTCATGAACAGCATCGATGCCTCAACTTGCCAGTCCGTAACTGTTTCGCCAGATGCAGATTGGTACATTACACTGAAGGCACCAATCGGGACTGTAGACGACCCAGAAGTGTGCTCGATGGTGAAGCCGTCCTTTCCTGAGTAGTAGGGCAACCCACCCATCGTCACATTGGCAAATGGAGTGTCATCAGCTCCGTACTGGTAGTAGGAGGCTTCGACAGTTGCACCGTTGGTGTCCGCAACTGGAGCTTCTCCAGCGTTGTACTGCGTCTTTGTTCCAGTGCCGAGGATTCCAAAGAAGTTGACAGCAAGGCTGCGGTTCGTTAGAACACTGTTGTCGAAGGTATGGAGTGTCCAGTCACCGAACTTCTGGTCCACCTTGAATGCAACTGCATGGTTCCACTTGGCTGGGTCGAGAGCATCGTATTCAACCATATCCACGTTGAAGGATATGTCGAATGCCATCTCAGTGACCGTAGCCTTTGAGATATAGTAGTCGAATTCTGAGGCGGTCAGACTGGATTGTGCTTCGTATGACTCCCTATAGTCCCAAGCACCCCTGATGCCGTCAGTGTCACGGATCTGTAGTGGATAGAGAGTGACGTTGACGTTGTAGATTGTTACTCCAAATGTAACAGGAGTATCGACGGGTACAGTGACTAGCCCTGAATCATTCGTCGCACCAAATGGCCTTCTCAATTCAACAGAGTCCACAGTGTCTATCAAGACGAAGTGGGTAACCTCATCAGTGACGACCCGCCCCTCAACGATTCTGAAGTCTGGTGCATCAACAGCACCACCCTCCTGGACGTCGTTGAAGAGTAGGAGCCCTGCGTACCTAGCGCGGAACCGAGCGAATTCGCGTCGATTCTCGGTTGCAGATACTCTAAACGTCTGTTGAGTACCCCAGGCGAACCATGTGTTTCTCCAGACTCCTGACTCAAGCTCTGGAATCGTGGTATGAATGTCTGTTCGATTCAGACTTATCCAGGCAATCCATTCATAGCCTGGTGCAGGAATCTCCTCGCTTTCATCTGCCCACAAAGTATCTAGGATGTCATTGAAGTCGGTCTGGTTCACTAGTGACCAGTCAGACGCATGGTACCAGAAGAAGTTCTCAGTCGCCTGATATTCAATGAGTGTTCGAACGACACCCATCCAAGACTCAGACCAGAACTCGTCACCGTTTCTGCCCGGCGTTGGATCGAAGACGACAGAGACGCCCATCCCCTCGATTGTGTTGTTACCCCAGTGGTCCCAAGTACCTGTACGCTTGACGTAGTACTGATCTTCTGTAGTGAACATGTTGCCATCGAGATCTAGAGCACCTTCCTCCGTCACTGTCCATAGCGGTTCCTCCCAGATAGGAATGTCGCCGAACACCAACCTGGCGGGACTCCAAATGATCTCTTCCTTGGTCTCATCGACAACAAATCTGCTTTCACCGGGGAGAGGAGTAAGAACGTAGTTATTGTCTCCAGCGAGTGAAGCGTTCACGGCAAAGTCCTCCCAGAAGCCCGCTTGAGTGTGGACTTGGTTAAAGACGGCGGGGTCTGCCTCAGATGTGACGGTAAAGCTAAGCTGAAGCGTCGTGAGGTCAGGGCCTATGTTAATGTCCCAATCCAAACTCTCAATCATGGTAGTAGAGTATTCTGTAGAGTTCAACCGAGAAGCAGCTGCAACCTCTGTTGCTGGCATATACTCAGTGTATACGACAGATAGGTCAGCCATTGTCTGTGCGATGAAGTCGACATGAACAATGTGGGCAATAATATACTGCCATGTGTGAGTGTCGTTGTGTCCCGACCCATAGCCAACGAATGACATTGATAAGTTCTGCAATGTACGTGTCACGTAGGATGAGTCGATATCATAGAACT
>CAYFTD010000160.1:0-10582 GCA_964345915.1 uncultured archaeon | reverse complement strand
CAATGGCTCAGCATGTGAGAAACTTCTCGCCATTCATGTCAGTAACAGGGGCAATCCTGTTGATTGGCGTCGCGTTTCTCTCCTTTATAAAGACCCGATTCCAGTTCAACCTGTGGATTGCCTTGGGCGGCCTTGCTATTTCCGTAGCGGGAGCGATTGCACGATCTGGAGCGGAGTTCGGTAATGTTCTCTATTTGGGAGAGGTTGTCGGCGTGTTGCTCCTATACAAAGGGTTTGTTGATTCAGACAAGGTGATTCGGGCACGGGAAGAGCGCCTCACAGAGAGCAAGGAACAGCCCGTTCAAGTATCCGAAACAGAAGAGAACTGATCTCTACGCAGAGCATCGGGAATTCTCGACTTTAGAACTCCAGACCACAAGTCGATTCAAAATGCGCTGAAAAGCATCTTGTTAAGCTTAGAAAGCTAGACTATTGGTAGGTACAGACTACGGGAGATTCAGCGTTGGCACATGATGAACCAGTCGAGCCGTCTGAGAGTGCTGATACAAGCGCTTCTCAGGCCTATGAAGCCAGAGAAGTTGCAGTGGAAGAGGACATTGGCAGTTCTGGAACAGTCAAATCACGCGTGACCACCATCATTGCGGCTGTGCTGCCACTCATACAATCTATTCCTCCAATGGCAATATGGGGAGGATTGATGACGATTCCGCTCTTGAGCTATCTGGCTTTGATGTTCGCATCTTCCCCGATGACCTTCCTTGGGGCACTCATCTCCCTCTTCTTTGGTGGATTTGTCTGGGAATTAGCCATTGCTGTAGTCGGTGTTGCTATGGTGGTTTACTCAGTTCTACATCTCAGAAGGAGCGAGCACAGAGGTCTAGTCAAGAGTGGGCCCTATGGTCTTGTTAGACACCCGCAGTATCTGGGCGTCATATTATTCACCATGACACTCACGACTCGCAGCTACTGGATTATAACCAACACATTCGGGATGGGCTTCCTAGGTCCAACGGAAACCTTGCTGGTGTGGTTTGTTACGCTGTTTGCCTACATCGTCTTGGCAATCGTGGAAGAGTCGCATCTATCGAACGTCTTTGGAAACGAGTATCAGGACTATAGGCGAGAAGTGGGATTCATGTGGCCGTATCTGAAGATGGAAAACAGAGTAGTGGAATTGCTCATCACAGTCATAATCTCAGCGTTGCTTCTCTTTGGCATAGTCTACCTGAATGCTATGCTTCTATACCCGCCATTCTTCTGACTTGGTAGTCTATGAATAGGCAGAAAGCACGCTCTTGAGAGAACTGACGAACCCATCCTCGTCTTCTGCCATTCTCTGCTTCACTGCCTTCCATGCTTTTGGACAGTCCTTGTAGCCTACGCCGACCAGCTCGTGGATCTTCATGTCAATGTCACGCTTGTTCTCCTTCGTAACCTCTATGCCAATATCCTCGAGAAGACGTGCGATGTGTCGAAAATAACAAGTCAAATCTATCACCATTAGCTCGGTCGCGAATCATCGTAGCATATCGTCTAACAAACCTTTCCATTTGGAGGAACAAGCTCAAGGATGCTCATTCTACTGGCGCAGGTTCTTGCGAACAGTTTCATCCAAGAACACAATTGGCATGTCTCGAGCCATCTCCTTCATGTCCCTCAGGGTTTCTAGGTTCCTGCCATACTCCTCTGTGAACTCCTGAGCGAACGAACCGTCCTGTATCTCTGTCAGAGTCACACGCATCTGCTCACGTAGTTCGGGATTCGCATATCTGATCCCTCGAGACATGCTACCATACTGACTGCATGGAGAGTGAAGTTCTAGCTGTTTCAGAGTGCCCATCTCTGCGATCTTCCCAATCGTGTAGGCGAACTCTCCGGACATGTAGAGTTCAATAAGGACTGCCTCTGGAGGATAGCCGGCCTCTATGGCCACATCAACTGCCGATGTGAGAACTTGGCCGAAAGCCGGGCCGAACGCCTGCTCGTTAAATAAGTCAAGCTCGGCCTCCTGCCTGAACGTCACCTCAAGGACCGCACCACCGGGTTTGGTGGCACCTATACCTTTCGCAATGGCAAGTGCCATCTGCCTTGCTTGACCAGAGTGGTCGTTGTGAACAGCGATGAAAGCATAGAATCCTCGATCCTCAAGATATGCCTGGCTGACGCCTGCGCCTATCATTCGAGGCGCGACTAAGACTGTATCGATCGTGTCCGGCGGCTGAATCATTCCAAAAGTGATGTTGTAGCCAGAAGCAAAACACAGAACCATGCCGGGTTTCAATGCAGGCAATATGCTCTTCTCGAAGACCTGAGGTTGTACCTCGTCAGGTATCAGAAGTAGAACAACACGGGCCTTCTCAACGGCATCTTTGATCTCAAGCACCTCAAAACCGTCGGCCACCGCGTCATCCCACAAGTCGTCACGAATGTTGCCGATGACGACGTCAACACCGTTTTCTCTTAGATTGTGTGCCTGAGCTCTTCCTTGATTGCCGTATCCGATTACTGCTACCACTCCATCTAGATACGACAGACTCGTGTCTTCGTCAAAATAGATTGGGGTCTCGACTCTGGAGCCCTGCTCTTCAACTCCGGGCATATGGTAGCAAAACAGGGACTCAGATATCACTGTGCCGTTTCTGCAAGGAACGGTTATCGAAGCATGGTTCAGATGTGTGGCTTGGCTACGACGGAGCGTAGTAGCATCTCTTTGGAGATGTGAGCCTACCATCTTTTTGAAGCGTCTTTATGATCTTTGACACTTCTGGCTTTGCGACGCCAGTCATCTCCGCCACATCTCAGGCCCTGAGTGGTTTTCCGGCTTTTGCGAAAGCATTGTAGACTTTCTCGACATTGTCAGCCATTTGTCTTCCTCGATGCAACAGGACATGGTCTAACATTTAAGACAATAGGTTCGGCAAGACAATTCTCGGACGGCTCACTCTTATACCGGACCTCACTTTTCAGGACTGCTCAGTTTCTCGCAGTTATTGAGCCAGGTGAGTTGACTATGTTGCGACTTTACAAGAAAGTCGGTTACTCAATGGGCAGATTCGGCCCCTCCTTTCTAATGACGATGATAACGATAACCGTCTTCTACGTCTACGGAACAAGGTTTGAACTCAATTGGCTGTTGAACGGCGTCTCATTGGCCGCATCGTACATTGTCATAGGACTCACCCACTGGTTAACTGGATACTACAGCGATGGACTGAAGACACGCTGGGGCAGGCGAAAGCCGTTTGTCATCGTGGGCACACCGGGCATAGTAGTCTCAGGCTTCCTTCTGTTCGTGCCCAATTGGTTCCTTGATACAGCTGACCCGGCTCTCGAGCTTGTCGTCTTTGGATACTACCTGACCATGTTGTGTCTGTTCAAGTTCTTCTATGCCTTCACTATGACAGCTCACCAAGCATGGCTACCTGAAATCACTGACGAAGACGAGAGGCCACTCGTGTCCGGTCTGATGAACACATTCAACTTCGCAGCAGATTCTGGTGGTGCCATTCTTGGATTCATGACTCCGTTATTGTTTGTGACGGCTCCCGTACAGCAGTTGAGTTACACTGGCCTGACTATTTTGCTGTTCTTCTGTGGCATCACCCTTCTCTTCATGATGCCATCGATGACTGTGATAAGGGAACGAGAGGACATCCTCCCGGTGAAACGGAGTCTAAGAGAAGAAACCAGAATCGCTGTGAATAATCGGACCTTTGTTGGATGGACCCTTGTAGTGGGATTCCTTTCATTCACATTCATAGCAATCACTCAGCAATTGGTTGGTTTCATTCAGCAAGTGCTTCTCCTGGACACAATGGAAGCTCTGATGCCGCCTGCTTTGACTATGTTGGGATCCACAATGGTATTCTTCTATTTGTGGCTAGCAGGAATCCGGCGCTTCGGTAAGAAGAAGTCCCTGATGATTGGGCTCACCATGCTGGCAATCTTGACACCACTTACACCCTTCTTGCGGGGAATTGGAGAAATGATTGGCTACACAGTAGCGGCAATCATGTTCTTTGCACCTCTGGGCGCTGGCATGGCCATCTACTACCTCATGAGCTATGTCGTTCCGGCCGACATTGCCCAGGTCGACGAGATAGTCACCGGTGAGGGGCGGGCAGGGATATACACCGGTTTCATCGGAGTGCCCTTGAATGTGTTCCAGGCGGCCTCATCTTTGCTCCTCGGTTGGTTCATGAACCTATCAGTGACACTCACTGGTGCTGAACTATGGGGTCTGATGTGGTGGGGTCCAGTCTTCGCACCGTTCCTTCTCGTTGCAGCCTTCATACTTCGCTACGTAGATATAGATCCAGATTTCGAGATGTTGCAGCAAGTGGAGCTTCCACCAGCGGAGATGGGATTGCGTGAACAGTGAGTTTATGCCGGGAGCAGAACCCCTCTACATCAAAGGTACGACCACAGGATGCCTTCTGCTTCACGGCGGTGGAGGCGGAACCACTTGGGATCTAAAGGAATTCGCTGAGGTCTTGCACACAAGGACCGGAATGACAGTCTGGTTACCCGCCCTGAAGGGTTTTGGGACGAAGCCAGAAGACCTCTACGGTATCACTTTCGATGACTGGTTAGAGAATGCCCATGATGGTGTCGACAAGCTGAAGGAGGACTGCAGTCGAATATTCGTCGTTGGGCACAGCCTCGGTGGACTGCTGACTTTGCACTTGGCATCTGAGCGGAGTGAAGTTGACGCAATAGTCACATGGGCGGCCGCGGTTTCCGTCAGAAGTCGCCTCCTCTCTTTGTTGCCAGTCATCAGCCGGATACCTCTTCTGAGACGTGCTATCCCGGATCGATACCCTGCTCGCCCTTCCGAGAGAATAGTGGAAGGGGGCTGGGTTGGATATGACTGGATTCCGCCAAGCATTGGATTCGCCGTCCGCGATGGAATGAAGCGGATTAGAGAAGGCCTTGAGAGAATTGTGTGCCCAGTGTTGGTTGTGCAAGGATCTGTGGACAGGGGCATTTCGAGGAACAGTCCCGAGATAATATGCAACGGAGTTTCCTCGGACAGAAAGGAGATTTGGATTGCTGAGGGAGTAGGTCATGCAATCATGCGGGATGAGAAGTTCAAAGACGAGTTGTTCACTCGCACAATAGCCTTTCTTGAAAGCACTTGAACACCTGTTGCTTCGTGTCAAGTGAAGAAACGCACCATGAAGTTTCTGACATACAGCATCTTTAATATAGTTAAGCGTTGCACGGTAAAAGGTCGGAGGAGATCCGGTGAAGTATCGAAGAGTAGGGAAGAGCGGACTGAAGATCAGCGAGATATCTCTGGGCTCTTGGCTCACCTATGGTGGGACCGTTGATGACAAAATGGCTAAGAAGTGCATGACCACAGCCGTGGAGCATGGAATCAACTTCATAGATTCTGCCGAGGCCTACGCCGGGGGAAGGGCCGAACAAGTGATTGGCGAGTGGCTGGCAGAAGAAACGATTGACCGAAAGAAGATTGTTATATCCAGCAAGGTGTTCTGGCCCACCAGTGATGCCATCACTGATTGGGGTCTGAGCAGGAAGAACATCATGGATGCAATTGACGGGACTCTACAACGTCTTGATCTAGACTACATCGACATCTACTACATGCATCGATATGACCATACAACACCGGTGAAGGAAACTGTCACAGTCCTGGACGATCTCATACGAAACGGTAGTGTCCACTTTTGGGGCACGTCGACATGGACGGCGGCTCAGTTGGAGCGAGTCAATGCCGTGGCAAAAGACATGGGCGCTCACCAGCCAATCGTAGACCAACCAATGTACAACATGCTCTTCAGGCATATTGAGCTAGAGATCATGCCAGTTGCCAGGACGCATGGAATGGGTTTCACCGTCTGGAGCCCGCTGTACCAGGGGATTCTTACTGGGAAGTACAATGACGGAGTCCCTGAAGGCAGTAGAGGGAGTCGCGACAACGGGTTCTTGAAGTACTTGGATGAGCAGACTCTCTCCAAGATGAAGCGGCTAGGAAAGATTGCCGCTTCGCTCGATATCACAATGAGTCAACTAGCACTTGCATGGATACTCAGACGGCCAGAGATCTCTGCAGCGATTGTTGGCGCAACGAGACCTGAACACGTCATCGATAATGCGGGGGCATCGGATGTCCGGTTGTCCAACGATGTTCTTGAGCAGATAGAAGAGATACTTGACAACAGGCCTGAGTGGCCGAGAACCTACGCACCAAACATCTTTCACAATGATAGGATGAGGTTTCCGAAATAGAAACGATTTGGACCGTTATTCTCGCAGCTGCTACTCCCTGAATTCAATTCATACCCAAGTGAAATAAGCCCGAAATGGACCTCAATTTACTCGGTTTCCCTAGACTGAGAGGTCCCCGTATTGACAGAAGTCGATAAGAATTGGCGGAGCTTGGATTGGCTCAAGAATGCGAGAAACCTACTCAGCTGGCTTGCCAGTATCAAGAGCAATTCTCCACTGCTGCTAGCCATAAGACACTCACATAGGGAAGCCATCAGAACCTTCGATGAGATGGCTGAAACGGGAATCACAGAATTGGGACATGAAATGGCAAGGGAGTTTGGTAAACGGATTCCAATTGAGCTGGACATCCAGATACTTCATAGCTTCATACCTCGTTGCCGTCAGACAGCTGAGTCTATCGCCGAGGGGTTTAGAGATGTTGGTGGTACGGTGAAGCGTGTGAAGTCCTTTGATCTCCTGATTGGACCCCGTGTCATTGATTTGGAGCTCTGGAATAGGGTTGGAGATGATGGAGTCGGAGTGGCAAGCTTCGTGAACGATTGGACTGATGGACTGTTTCCAGAAGGGGGCATCGAGCCTTTCGGAGAATTCGAGAAGAGGCTTGTCAAGGGAACTATTGGCACTCTAAGAGGCACTGAACCAGGACTTCTCTACGTCTATGTGACCCATGATCTATTCTTGGTTATCGCAAAGACTACATACCTTCGTCTGAGAGTCACCGATGATGACAGGCCACCGTATCTGGGAGGCTTTGGGCTTCTCACTGATTCCGAACAGATTGTGTTCTACGAGAAGGGTGTAGCAACAGAGGTTACCGTTTCGTTTTGAGAGCACAGATCGGATCGAAACGAGAAGGCATGCATCAGCCCAAAACCAAGAAGTCATTAGTATCAAGTATGGCTCTGCATGATGACAAGGAATGATTGAACGCTCCGAGATTGAAACTTGGCTATGGATTCTGAAGTACTGGATTGTGTTATTTCCCATTCTCATTGTGATTGGAGTCCTGCTTGGCCAGCTAGTCGGACCTTCGTACTATTGGATCTCATTCCTCATTGGCGTCCCGCTCACAGTCATCCCAATTACCTATTGCAACTTGGTCGGAGGCGGATGTAGCCTAAGATTCCAGATGTGCTCTCTTGTGAAGGGAATGACTGCAGGAGTTGTGTTTCTTTTCCTCTCATTGGCTGCCGATTACTACATCTGGAGCATCGTCGGACCATTCCTTGGATGGAGCCCCTTGGCATCGACATCATTCATGGCAATAATCTATCAATTGTGGTTCTTTAGTGCGACAATTGGCGGATTCGGTGCGAGAATCATGGAGGTTCGGGGACAATCTCGGGTGGTGGCAGAGGAACCTTCAATCTCCGCAATTAAATAGCAGTTCTGGCGTACTTCGCTCACGTAATACGTAGAAATAGTCCCTCATTTCATCCCCCACAGCTATTTATGTTACGGATGTAAGCTGGTTACAACCACATGGAGTGGAAACTGACATGGGTAAAGGTCTCGCGTTATTTGGACTCATCCTCATAATCTTGGGGATTCTGCCCGTACTTTTGGGAATGCTAAACATGCTGCCTGAGATTGCTGCCTACTTCTATCTGCTAGACATATACTCTATCGACCTGGGCGGCTATCTCTTCTCCGAGTTGATGTTGATTCTTCTCGGACTAGGCGTTATCCTGCTGATTGTAGGTGCTGCAAGGTAGTCCTCCCATCCAGTGGATGATCCAAAAGTGCATCCCAAGCAAAGGCATGGACCCCAAAGTCTGGGCTGTCGGGGAACATCCAGCTAGTGGGTTTTGACAATCCGGTGTAAATGAGGATTACGACATTGGTGTGCCCAGTGTCGAACACTCTCAAGGCGAACAATTCTTTTGATATGTTTGAAAGTCAGACGTAGGACCAGATAGGGAGGTTGCTCCTATCACCAATCTGACCATAGAGCAGATCCGACTTAACCACATGCGAAAGCAGTACGCACTTGACGCTGACAGACCAGACTTCTACCGCGTTGCTAAAGAGCAACTGGGGCTGCATTCTACAGACTATTGGACACCCTATCTCTCGGTCTGGGCGAGGATTGGAAACTACGATGCAGAGGCCGTCTTCAGGTCACTGAACAACGGGGACCGTCTAGTCCGATTGAATGCCTTCCGTGCCACTGTTCACGTTGTACATGTAGACAACCTATCCTTGTTGATGCGGGCTACAGGACCATTTCTTTACAAGAGGTCTCGCCAGCATCCCGACATCAGGAATCTCAGCGATCTGGATATACAATGGCTGACAGATAGTGTGCTTGGAGTCCTAGAGGACGGACCCAAGAAGATGAGGGAGATAAAGAAACTACTTCCTGACCATGCAAGAAAGATTCGACCTCTCTTCACGCTTGCGGCCACCTCAGGCAAAGTAATCAGAGCCACTGCAAGTCATGCCCGAAATCCGACTACAGCTTATGCCCTCGTTGAGAAATGGGTTCGCGGCTATACTCACCAAGATATCTCCGAGGAGGCTGCGATCAGAGAAGTGATTCGCCTCTACGTCATCAGGTTCGGACCGGTCTGTCTCGATGATGTGGCTTGGTGGCTGCCAATGACGAAAGCCAAGGCAAGGGCCACACTTGAATCACTGTCTGACGAGGTCATAGAAGTCGAGACTGCTGGAGAGAAGATGCTCATGGCACCAGACGATTTTGAGATTGCCAAATCACTCGAACCTCTTTCCGAGCCAGTGGTCTGGCTGCTCCCCTATGAAGACTACCTGGCAAAAGCGTTCATCAATCGAAACTGGTATCTGAGCGAAGAAACTCGGCCGAAGCTCTTTCCACAGCTGAGAAAACACTACTGGCCACCGGACATGTCACTACCGACAACCACTGCCACCAAGGCTACCAACACATCAGGCGAGATTCGTCCCTCCATTTGGATTGACGGAGAAATCGTTGGAAGGTGGGAACTAGAGGAAACTGAAGAAACCTTCAGCGTCGTGTACACGTTATACAAGAAAGTCCGTCCTAAATATGGTAATATGATTACCGAGAGAATTGAACAGCTAGAGGACTTCGTAAATACACGCCTAGTGCCAATTTCGCGTCCTCAGTAAGGAAAAGACCACCGACACGCTGCACATACAAAATGAGTAACACCATTCCACCCTCGCAGACAACTGGACTGCATGGTGTACCCCTACTTCAGGTGAACGTGATGGCAAGGTACAGGACGGTACTCTTGGGGCTGTTGCTAGCATTGATTGTCATGCAAATTCCTGGATACGACCAGGTGATGCCAACTCCTTCACAGGACGCGGATTCGACGTTTTCTGATCAACAGACAGCTCACGAAGGGAACGAATCTCGAGAAGGTGTTAAAAGAGGGGGGGTCGGCTTCGCTGCATCTGAAGATAGCGTCGGGGGGATTCTGGACCCGGTCAAAGTGAGACAGTCTGGTGTACGTGTTTCTGAGAACGTATCGGCAAGAACAGACACCGGACTCAATGCGATTGGGAATCTTACAATTGATGATCAGAATGGGTGGTATGCCGATGAGGCCAAACTTGAAGTCTGGAATATCAGGAGACTCTATGTCCCGAATGGTACTTTCGAGGACGGTACGTCGCCATGGGGCACCTCGACCTATGACTCAGTTGGAACTCAAACACAGAATGCCGAATACAACACCAGTATGGAGCATGTGTCTGTGGAGAACATAGGACCGTTGACTTCCCCGCCCCCAGATGAATACACTCACTATGCGGGCTCCTGGGTGCTCTGGACTCAAACAGTGGACAATAAGCCGTTCACGTATAATTACTCCCTTAGCTTCAGTTGGCTCTACGAAAGCGGCCCGTATGATCCAGTCGGCAACGATGGGCTTCCAGAGATTTGGTTCGGCGTCTTCTTAGATGACATTGGTTGGATAATAGACCTTACATCCTGGGGCCCTCGCAATACCTGGGACTCAGTTTCGCTGGACGTGAACCCCGATTGGATAAGCGACCCGTTCAATTTTGAGATCGGTGTCTACTTCCCTTATGACGTGAGTCTCAGAGCATCCAGTGACTACGATGATGATGGCTATGCGGATGGTATTGTCAATGCAGAGTCAGTCAAAGTTCTCATTGACGATGTATCGCTCATAGGAAGAAGCAATATTGACTCAGAACAAGTTGAGATGACATTTCACGCAGAGAGTCAGACTGCTAACGTCATCGATGCGGGGGAGGTTGACACCGCACAGATTTCAAACCCATCATTGTGGAATCAGGGTCCATTGACAATTGCAGTAACAACCAACGCAAGTGTTTCATTGGACTATAGAGCAAGCCTCATGTCGCACAGGTATGTGAACTCCTCATG
>CAYFTD010000159.1:0-5649 GCA_964345915.1 uncultured archaeon | reverse complement strand
GCCCGGTAGATTCGCTGCCAGTACAGCCCCCCCTGACTTGAGGGCCTTCTTCAGAATCTTGGACTCTGTGTCGGAAAAGACTCCGCTCACGTCATGGATGTTTCCATCAAGGTCATCCTTGGTAATTCCTCTGTCAGACAGAGCATCACGTATTTCCAGTAGTCTTTCCTGTCTTAGGGCCTCCAATCTTACCAGTTCGGCAAGCATCTCAAGCTGTTGGAAACCCTTGATCTCTATCACTGCGCCACCATTGATGGAAACATTGACGTCCTGCCTAATCGATCCAAGACCTCGCTTTACCCTGCCAGTGGACCTTAGCAACAGGCCAATGGCAAGGGCTGCTTCTTGAGCCTCTTCAGGGGTCTGAATGTCCGGGGCTGTAGCCACTTCTACCAGAGGAATGCCAAGTCTGTCAAGTCTGTATATTCTCATGTTGTTCTTGTCGTCATCAGAGATCTTCCGGGCGGCATCTTCCTCCAGACATATGGTCTGAATCCCAATCTCCCTGTCACCGACTAGGACCTTTCCTCCGGTAGCTATGATGCAGGTGCGTTGGAAGCCTGTGGTGTTACTTCCGTCAATTACGATCTTCCGCATTGGATGTATCTCATCAACCGGAGTGGAACTAAGGAAATTCGCCATTATTAGGCCAACATCGATAGACTCCTCGTTTAGATTGTGAGGTGGTTCTTCATCAGCCTCCACGAGGCATGTAGTATCATTGTAATACTCGTAATAGAATCGTTTCTGCTGTTGAAACTCAAAAAGCGCTGCAGGATCAACTGCACCCATCTCACTTTGTGTAGGTCTTAGTCTGCGTACGAATCCACCATGAGGTGCATCGTCACGCACTACTGTAGAACAATGACAATAGAGCTTTCGTGCTGTGTTGAGTTGTTGGTGAAGCTCGAGACCTACCATGAGACCAATATCTCTGTAATGAGTGGCCTCGTTCATGTCATTCAATCTCCTGATGAGGTTCGTATTCCGCCATCTCAGTTCGCATCTCAATCTCGCCTACTAGAGATTGTGGCATTGCCTCTCTCACCTTAGCTGGAGTCTTCATGTTTGCAAGAAGCCATGACAGCTTGACGTATGCTGTTTCAGTTAGCATGTCCTCACACGAAATGACACCCATTTCCAGAAGTTCCACGCCGGTTCGATAGACATTCATGTCAATCCGGCCTGAGATGCATTGACTCGTCATGGTTATGACTATGCCTGTGTCGAGAGCCTTCTTCAGTGATGGTTGAATGATCTTAGGAACATGTCCTAGACCTGTCCCTTCGATGACTATGCCTCTGTACTCTCTCTCAATGAGGGAGTCGATTATTCCAGCACTAAAACCGGGATGTGTCTTCACGATAGCCACCCGGTCATCGAAATTGGGCTTCAGTCTGAGCTTTCGGTTAGGGTCCCTTCTGTGTAGTGGTGTGGTCATCTCAGTGATACCAGAGGAATCTACTTTGAAGAGTGGGTACGAGTTGATTGACTGAAATGCGTCCCGTCTGCTTGTGTGACTCTTACGTACGCGGGTTCCTCTGTGTGCATATGCATAACTGTCGTCTGTATGTGCGTGCATGACCACCATCACCTCAGCGGCATTGGCTCGACCAACCAAGTCTGTTGCCCAGAGTAGGTTCGAAGCAGAGTCTGAAGAGGGCCTGTCTGAGGACCTTTGAGAACCAACAAGTGCCACTGGTAGTGGAAGGTCTTGCAGTGCGAAAGATAGTGCGGCCGAAGTGAAGCCAAGTGTATCTGTACCATGTGCTATGACAACTCCATCAGCTCCTTTCTTGATCTCCGCGGCGACTCCACGGGCAATCTTTGACCAGTCAGAGGGTGTGATATCCTCTGAGAACACACTCATCAGGACCTTTGCTCTCACATTGGCATGGTCCCGAAGTTCTGGAACTGTGTCATATAGATCCTGAGCAGTAAGTGCTGGGTTTACAGCCCCAGTCATGTAGTCCACTTTGCTAGCGATAGTCCCTCCGGTACTCAAGATTGATACCGAGGGAAGTTTCGGATTCATGGCAGGTAGCTCATGTCCTGCACCTCGCTTTCTTCCGCGAGCCTTGCGAACTCGACTTACTTTGGAGTTGGCTGAGAGTCGAACTCCAACATTGTATCCATTTGGCATTTTGATTACGACGTGATCAGGATCAGCACCGATCTGGGCTCGAGGCATGAGGATGCCAGTGTACTCGTTGCCGTCATCGATTATCTTGATTGTGTCACCAACCTCAACCTCTGAAGCAGAGAGCTTCTTCAGAACAAGGCCGCTATAGCCGGAGCCATTCAGACTCAATAGTATCCCACCTATAGGTTTCGAGACTCCACGCTGCGGTGTCGGTCATAAAGTCTTCGTCTCAATCAGTTGAAGCTGACAAGAGTCGGGTTCCTAGATGAAGCCAAGTATGATTAGAACTCCAAAAGCGATGAAGACCAGTCCTGTGACCCTCTTGACAATGTCTACAGGGATTCTGTTGGCTGCTTGATCGCCAGCAAATGCGCCAACGAGATTCACAACAAAGAAACCAGCCATTGCTCCCGCAAGCACCAGCAAGGGAAAGAGAGATTTCGCTGCAAGTGCTAGGATTGCAATCTGGCTCTTGTCACCTAGTTCCGACAATAGAACTAGAGATACCATGCTGAGGAAGGTTGCAGCTTGTTTACTGTCCTCTACGTCGGGATTGTCTTTCACTAGGGTATGGATTCCCATTCCGATGAATAGTGCTCCCGATGTGTAGAGAATGAGGTTGATTGGAAGAGTAGTAGCCAGTATGACTCCTACGACTACCGCTACTGCTGATGCGAATAGAAGTGCGAACATCGCTGCCAAGAGAACAACATAGGGACGTCTGTATTGTGCACTGAGACAAAGCGTCACCAACATTGTCTTGTCACCAATCTCAGTGAGAAACACAAGAACAAAGGTTGACAATAGTGTCTGCGCAGGCATCCTTTCGCTTCCTCAAAAGCGGCTGTGAAAGTTCTCCCCGATAAGGCTATCCCAATGTCCCTTCCTAGAGAGAGGTGGTGCGGGAGGTGAGATTTGAACTCACGGACTGCTTCCAGACCAGATGTCCTATTCGTATGACCCCTTTTCAGATACGATCTTAAGTCTGGCGCCTTTGGCCTTGCTTGGCTACTCCCGCTTGGGCCTCTCGGTGTGTTTCCAGCTTTTCAACTCTTTTGTGATTTGCTGCGATGAGGAAACATGGTGGGGCGGGCCGGATTTGAACCAGCGACCCTCGAGTACTGAGGACAAAACCCCTTCAGCATTCTCGGTGTAAGCGAGACATCATAGCCGGGCTAGACTACCGCCCCTAATCACTGCGGGTCGTTCAATCCGAATAAAAGAGTTGCTTACTGACGAATTGCAGCTATATGAAATTCCTGGAGAGTTTCTTCTAGTACGAAGTTTCGGACGTTGGTGAAGCCAAGATCCTCAATCGAGTCACAGATCTTGGACATTGTTTGGGATGATGTTTCCGATTTGAAAGCTGCAATAAGCCATCCCTCCTTGGTTAGCAGCGGAGAGAATCTCTTGACCAGTCTGAGTGTGCCTTCGGGCTCTGTGGTGACATCGATGAGCAGCAGATCAGTTCGTTTTTCCTTGCTGACGATGAGGGGATCCATCGTGAAAGCATCATCAATTAAGATTGACAAGCTCGGGTATTTGTCCACTAGCCTCTGAAGTGATTCAGCAAATTCCTCTGATACCTCGATACCAACGGCAGTTACACCACGTTCAGCTAGATACATCAAGAAGCCTCCGGCGGAGCTGCCAATGTCAATAGCAGTCTTTCCCGGAGTCATAATGCCTCCCAGCGATTCGTCAATGTGCTGGAGCTTCAGATATCCAATCGGTGCATCTGGTGCGTCTGTCGAAACGACCACAGACTCAGTGCCTCTGATTTGTTTCGAGGGCTTTGCGTAGGCCCCGTTGACTTTCACATGCCCGGCCCGAATGGCGCGTTTTGCAGCCTGACGCGATGAGAAATAGCCCTGTTCCACCAACCAGATATCAAGTCTTGGCATGGTATTTCTCTCCAATCTCCTCGGGAATGAATAGATGCATCGGGACTCCTTTTAATCTAGGGCCAATTGAGGCGAGGATCCCTGAAGCACGTGTGCTTCTCTTGCATCGTAAGGAGTATTCGAAATGACCGAGCTTCTCTATCCGATAGATGTCTTCGGTGTGATCGGATCTTCTCAGGGCATCATCGATGAGTTCCTTGGTACATCCTAGGACAAGAAGCCGTTGATGATCATCCTTGATCCATCTGTCAATCTGTTCGAGATATGACTCTGTAAACTCGCCTGCGATTCTCTGACTAGTAATGTTTACTTCTGTGATCCGTATGTTCACGGGAAGATTGTCTACCAGTACTAGTGTGTTGGCGATTGTTCTTAGAGAGGCGTTTTGCATTTGCAGCTGTTCTCGCAGAGTGTAGAGGGGAATGAGTGCATCCATCCGAATAGGTGTGGCAATTCCGATGTCCACATAGAGGCCGTAGCCTACTCTTCCAGTGTCAACGAACTGACCCTTGTGAGTAGAGTCGGTACGAAGGGCGCCAATCGTAGAAATGGTTCCATATTTTCGTGTTAGCACATTCGCAATGAATTCCTCGTCCTCCCCCTCAATCTCGATTGTTATACGACCTCTCTTGTTGGTTCCAATCTTGACAAGTCTTGCGCTTAGTTCTCTGGTCATGTCAGCAAAATCTGCTCTTACAGCTTGAAGGAGCTTCCCTCTATATGCGCCATATGCTCGTGCTTCTAGAACTAGACGCTTCAATCGCCTATCCCCTGAAAGAATCTGAATGCCATATGCTAAGTAGATTTCCTTAGGGAATTGCTGAGATGGACTTACGTGGTAGAAGTAGCTGACAAGTCGGCTTTCAGTTCTTCTACTCGCTTGCGAAGGAAATCAATTGCTCTCGTATTGTCGACATATTCCAATTGCTCATTACAGCTGGGACACCGGAACGAGAGATTCATGGCCTCCTCAAACGGAACTGGAGAGGAATCACGGCTAACGCACGCATAGAGGTCATTGTTAGATTCGTGTTCTAGTCTTTGTTCAAGTAGATTCAGGACCAGCCGTTTCTTTCGGTCGACTAGAGCTTGTGCCTTCTTGGGGTCTATCTTCCAATAGTACAAGAACCATCCTGTGTTAGTATCCCTGATTCTGCGGTAGGATGCAAGATGATTGTCATGGAGCTTGTATAGAATCCTTCGAACTATGTTGAGTTTCAGATCGGTCTTCGTAGCAATCTCCTCATCTGTGGTTTCCTCTGCATTGACAAGGACTGTCGCGACGTCCACGCCCTCTTTGCCCGCTATCTCTTCGACTACAAGGCGGAACAGGTCGTGATTGATGTTAGCATGTACCATTTTGAAGTAATCACCTGAACTCATGGAACTTGGCCAATCAACTGCATCGTAATGTAACCAAAAGCCCTGCGTTTGGAAATTTGCACTTACTATACTATTATTACCTAAGAGAGTATATATTCACTTCGCTTGGGTCCTCTTCTACTTGGACTTCTGTGACTTCTTCCGCTTGACTACAACCCGATCTCCAAGCGTTGGTCCAGCGCTGGATACACCCCGACTTGGCTTGATTGGAGCTGAACC
>CAYFTD010000158.1:0-6651 GCA_964345915.1 uncultured archaeon | reverse complement strand
AGATATCTAGTGATAGTCAGGCTGGAAGAAGGACGAAGGTTTCTGGCAACTCCACTTTCGGGTCGTTCTTGTAGGGAGGAATGGAGACCCTTGAACAGAAGGCTGCTTAGGATTCGATTTGCCACTCTTGCTTTTGTCATGTTGATGTTTCTTGGGATGATTCCACCGGCGGCCTGGGCCGGCCAACAGTTGGATCAGGAGGAAGAGTTGTTCCCAGGCCCCTTCAATGGGTACAATCTGGATGACATCTACCTCTTCTTTGTTCCTGCAGATGAGATAATGTCAGCAGTGACACAGGGTGTCTATGATGTTGTTTCGTATCGAATAAACACGGTCCGTATGATACCTATCAATTCCTTCAACGATTTGGACCGATGGCTCTCTGAGGAACCTTGGATATGCGTCTATGCTCTAAGATCCAACCTGACAGGCGTCATAGTTCCTGACCGACTTACGCCTTGGGAGGAGTTCTATAGACTTCTCAGTGGATACAGACAGACGCAGCATATTGTAGGAATGGGCAATACCCTCTCACTCGCTGAACATCTAAGGCCCGGCGACACAACGATTTTACACAGCGAGGCCGAGGAGATTGATGGTCTCCTACTGATTCTGTATGATATCTGGGCGCTCTATGAGATTCTTGAAACACGAGCACAGGTGGATGATGAGTATCAGGACGCTTCGCAAGACCTGAGAAACATGGCTCTTCGAGTCTATGGTGACAACCTAAACCAGTTCCTCCGGAGAAGCATTGAACCAGTTGATCCTGTTGGTCAGATTGACCCGGTGAAGCTGGAAGCTCGTACAGCAGAGATGTGGGAAAGACATCAACCTGAGATTGAACCGGCCGCATACAAAATGCTAGATAATGGTTCGTTGCAAGAGCTCTCGATAGAGAGCCTGCCTACAGACTTCTCTCCAGCAGTGAAGGTGAGCTCTGAGGCTGAGAACTCCAACGATGGGGAGGTTCTACTCTGTTTCCTTCCCGCCTGATTTGGCCATCTACTCCAAATGGGAATACATGATAGTATCTGGGAGTGAGATTGCTCCTATACCTCCGCCGGTTGGGAGCTCTGTGGCACCCGCATCGTCGAGCGTAGATGCAATTGTCAGGGCGGCATTGATTGCAACCCCGCTGGTGGCACTGTTCGTGCTAGTACCCGTCTACATCCGGAGACGCAGAGATCTCTTGATGAAGAGAACGCCCTGACATCACGGAGATGTTCGGGCCGCTAGGCCAGATGAGCATGCCAGCAAAGGAAGAGTAAGCGCAATCGGTGCGCGACTTTGGCGACAAACCCAAACACTTGAGATACTGTTATATGCTATTTAGTCGTAATATTGGAGTGACTAAGGAGACCGCCGTGACCATCACCCCAACTCTATTGGGAGTGAAGTAGACACCGAAAGTTATATCCGCTTACGCCCCATAGTGAACGGCGAGGCAGTTACATGGGTTCATTTGCGGACATGACTGTCTCCAAAACAAGGGCGCAGCACTGATTGTGTGGGTCGGCTACGGACTCTGGCGTGCGGTCCGAGTCTTGCATGTTGCCTCAAAATGGGCCTCATGGAACGTGACGCACAAATCATTAGGTGGTGGCGCGGCAAGCGTTACGTTGCCCACTGTGCGGCGCCCACCTCATTATTCCTGGGTCAATTCACTTATTACGCCCTGCAGATTGACGAGCCCGAAGAGATAGTATGTTTCGTTATGCGCTGAAACGAGTGGTCAGAGGATATCGACTCTTTCTTGCTTTGACAGCCGGTGTCCTAATTGCCACTACATTCTTCGCGGGCATGGTGGTATCTGCTGATGTCACGTCAAGAGTGGCTCTACTAAACGCCCTAGAGGAAGTGGACTATGATCTAAGAGTCCAAGCAAACAATGTCACATGGTCTACGTCGGACATGCTCGAATTGGAATCTATGCTCCAGGACCTGCCAGAGGTCGTGTCAGTAGACGTCTACTCCAAATTATCTTACACGTACAATCAAACAACAGGAACCACATTTGATATCATCGGCATGGGTCTGGCGAGTACTGCTTGGAGCACGTTGGAATACATCAATGGCTCAACCTCTTTGGCTGCCAACGAAACCTATATTGTCACGAGTTCGGTGAACGCCTCCGCCCTTTCAATTGGTCAGACTCTGCAGGTCCCTGTGAAAGTGCAGACATCGGAGTTTCCGTACATAGCAGAACTTGAGTTGAACTTGACAGTCGCCGGGTTTGTTGACATCCCTGAACGTACTGCCCGTCTGCTAAATCCCCCGCGATACTTCAATCTTGGATTCATCCAGATCGAGCTTGGAGATTGGCGCAATTACAATCTGCTATTGACTGATTGGCAGGCTACACTGTTTCCGCTCATTGATTGGTACGATGACCAAGAAAATGCTACTAGGATACTCATGACGACAGGTTACACGTGTCAGCTCAATAGGGACATGGTCATCAATCCATACGATGTAGGAGGCTCTTCCTCGACCGTCAATGACATAGTTGCCAGGATTGAGGATAGAACAGCCATCTTCAACACAGACGTTACAAACCTGGTTGGCTCTACACTCACGTTCGTGTCACTCATGTCTACAATCCTGGTTCTTGCTTTCGTGAGCCTTGCAGCCCCAATCATTTTCATGTCATGGTACTCCTCAACTATGCTTAGTGATGTGAGCTACAATCTTCGACGGCGAGAGTTCGGCCTGCTCTCGACCAAGGGGCTAGGGCCCAAGTCTATCAAGAGAATGCTTGTTCTGGAAGGAGTGATCATAGGACTCATTGGCGGAATCATGGGCCTAGTATTGGGAACGATCCTCGGTAACATGGTCGTAGGTGAGGCAATCGATGATTTATTGCTGGCTTTTGTGGGCAACCCACTGACATCAGTCTTCGTAATAGCGTTCGCGTTGATTCTGTCATACTGGTCGGTTCGTGGTCCTTCAGGCAGAGCATCCAAACTCGACCCTCTCGATGCATTGAAGCAGTATGTCTACATTGAGGAGCAGAGAGAGTACAAGAAACTTCTACCAACGATTGCTCTAATCCTTGGTTCATACAAGATCGCGGCATGGATTCTGGGGGTAAATATGCAGAGCTTGCTCACTGGAGCACTCTCGACGAATTTCCTTCTCCTCATCCTTACCGCAATCTGGACTCCAATAGATGCGTTTCTGAACTTCGCGGGCCCAATTATGTTTCTCTATGGATTGACCAAGATTCTGCTTCGTGGCTCGCAGAGATTTCAAGAGGGTATTGTGCAGGCCTTCAGTCGTTTCTTTGGGGCTTTCGGCAGACTCGCGACTAGAAACGTGAAGAGAAACCCTTCAAGAAATGCAGCGTTGGTGTTTGTAGTTGCCCTCATAGTGTCTTATGGCCTCTTCAGTGTTGGAGGTCTCTTCTCGGAAGCGGACCGTGTTGACCGTTCAACTCGATATGATGTAGGGTCGGACTTGAGCGCCGTATTCGGCCCGGGAGCTAATCTCACAGATGCGATGGTGGCAATAGAGGAAATGGATGGAGTGGAGGCTGTCACATTGGAGTACAGAATCTCAATGAGCAGCACGAGTGGCAGTATGGAGGTGCGGGGGATTACTCCCGAGAACTGGACTGAAGCGGCATTCTACGAGGATAGCTGGTTCAGCGGTTCAAGCTTGGAGGAAGTCTTCTCGAACTTCACGGGGAACAAGATCCTCCTTTCTGTGTCCGTAGCTAGAAGTCTTGATCTCAGAATTGGCAACTCCATCACACTTCGAGGCACAAGCGCAAGTGACGTTCACCGTTTGGAGATTGTCGGCTTAGTAGGATTCGTTAGTCCAATCGAAGCCTTGCTTGGGGATGTTGGGCGGACTTTCGGACAGTTTGCGTTTGGTGGGACTTACCCGTCATTCGTTCCCAGTGATTTCCTGAATTCAACAGGGCTAGTCGAATATGCCGAGGGTCATCTTCTCATTAAGACGGGCGCCACCATCAATGGCACAATCCTCGAGGAAGAGATAGCATCACAGTTTCCTGAAGTGCTAAGCACGGACTCAGTTACCACTTCACTGAACGCAATGCAGGAGAACACGTTCGAAGTCGGTGGGACAAGAGCCCGATGGGTGGGGGTTGTGTTTGCTGTCGTTCTGGCAATCATTGGCACTGCTCTGGTTGTTGGACTCACACTAAAGGAGAAGGAATACGAAACCACTCTGCTCAGGGTTCGCGGATTCACGCGTGGTCAGGTTCTGAAGGTATTGCTTGCCGAGATCATGGTGATGGTTGTATTCTCACTCATCCTTGGAGTAGGGACCGGCTTCATACAGCTATTTGGAGACCTTGCCAACCAAAGCCAGAACCTACAGCAACTTGTGAGACCCCAGGTGGTCCTGTCTGGTCCGGCATTGATTGGAATGATTGGTATGGTGGTTGCAGTCATAGGTGCGGCAGTCGTACCAATAGTAATGGCATCTCGGTTCACAGAAGAGAGGGTTGATGTTCTCAGGGAGTAGAGGTGAAGACTTTGATGACTAGTTACATAGAAACACAAGACTTGGTGAAAGTGTACCAGCTAGGCGATGTTGAGGTGCAGGCTCTAAGAGGACTGACTATGAGAGTAGACAAGGGTGAAATCATCTCCATCGTCGGGCCGAGTGGGTCAGGCAAGACTACTCTGCTGAATATCATAGGTGGTTTGACTTACGCAACAGCCGGAAAGAGTTGGGTGGCAGGAGAGGATATCTCCTCTGCTTCGCCAGCGCAGTTGGGTGGGTTAAGACAGAAGGTTGTGGGTCACATTTTCCAGACTCTGAATCTCATCCCTACTCTGACCGCCTATGAGAACGTTGAGCTCCCGATGCTCGCGATTGACGCTCCTAGAGATGAGCGGAAGAAGCGAGTCACTGAGCTGCTAGATCAGGTGGGACTGGGCCTAAGGATGAATCACAAGCCTGACGAGCTCTCGGGAGGAGAGAAACAACGAGTTGCCATTGTTGCTGCTCTCGCCAACGATCCACCGATTCTTCTCTGTGATGAGCCAACTGGGGATCTTGACACCGACACAGGAGCCAAGATTGTAGAGTTTCTCATAGGTGTGAACAAGAACATGGGCAAGACAGTTCTGATTGTCACACACGACCCGGCTATTGCTCGACAGACGGACAGGATCTATAGAATCATGGATGGTAGGATCATCTCGGTGCAGACACCCAGCGAATCTGAAGAGTCCGATGCTGCAATGAGGATACAGATGTACAGGGATCGTCTTGCAGAAACTGCCCAGGAGCTTGAAGCCCTCCAGAAGGCGTACAATGGGCAAAGAATCACTCCCGGAACATTCGCAGAACGTTGGCACAACGTCACACAGACGAAACACTTCCTAGAGGAAGAGCTCCATCGAATGGGTGTCTAGCAACAAGGGGCGAACGTTGCATCTTAATAGGACGACGCAATGTGAGCACAAGTCTAAGATGTCACGATCGGCGATTGTAGTTCATGGGGGTGCTACTCGTTTTGACAAGAAGCACCACAAAGACATTCTGAGGGCCGTTGAAAGAGCCGCCCTCGTCGGCAGGGGCATCCTTGTCAAGGGTGGCTCGGCAATTGATGCTGCAGAGGGGGCCATTTGGGAACTGGAAGAGACTGAACTCTTCACTGCGGGTCGAGGAGCAGGCCCCAATCGTGACGGGGAGATAGAAGTCGACGCACTGATTATGGATGGCAACCGACTTCAAAGCGGCGCTGTGATGGCAGTGCGTGACATAGTTCATCCAATCTCACTGGCACGATACGTACTGGAACGAACGTCAAACTCGCAGGTTGTTGGAACCGGGGCAAACAAGCTCTATGAGCAGATGATCTCTGAAGGCTATCGTGAAGAAGTCGCGCCAAGGACTACTGCTGGAGGGCCCATGACTGAGGGATATGACACCGTTGGCTGTGTGGCTGTTGACTCAAGCAGGGGCATTGCCGCGGCGTCCTCGACAAGTGGGTGGCCGGGGAAACTTCCTGGACGTGTTGGAGACTCACCGATTATCGGAGCTGGTGCCTACGCAACTGATGAGGTCGGAGCCAGTTGTACAGGAAAAGGTGAACAAATACTCAGGATTGTAATGGCACGCATGGCGGTTCTATTTGTCGAGGAGGGAAACAGTGTCCAAGAAGCATGTTCAAGATCGATGAGGCTCTTACGGGAGAGGACCAGTGGGGAAGCCGGACTCATAATGGTGGACAACAAAGGTGAAGTGGGAATGGGCTTTGACACACCACAAATGCCAGTCGCGGTGGCCTTTGAGGATTCCAAAGAAGTGTATAGCTCTATGACACCAAAGTGGCCGCCGTAGTCTTCTATACATCCCAACAGTGCCCTAACCTCTGGCAATCAGTCCATCTCTATAGAGTAGGACTAGTGTAGCCAACGCAAGTGTGAAATCGAACGCCGTGGACAGGATGAGAACCATCCCCATCGAAGGGTTTTCCAGGACTTGCAGACCTGTCAGCACCGGTAGAAAGAAACGAACCAGACAAGCAGCGACAGGGACGGCAATGTATCTCTGTGGGTCCTGAGCTGCGACGACCTGCAGACTCCCAAGTGCCATTGCCAAGACGCCCATCGTTCTCCAGTAGAGAGGATAATTGGGAATGGTCGTCATTTCGGTTGCCAGACT
>CAYFTD010000157.1:0-11801 GCA_964345915.1 uncultured archaeon | reverse complement strand
CCGCCATTCTACTCTGATATTCTGCTAAGTCTAGAGATTATCTCTTCAGCCTCACTCATAGTTCTATCCAGTAGTTCCTTGACCGTTGGAATGTCCTTGACCAAGCCCACACCTTGACCACAGGCTACAACTCCGAGGTCGATATCCCCTCCCTTGTACATCTTCTCTGCCCTATCTCCAGAGGCTGCCTCAATGAGCTTGAATAGGGGAGCTCCTTCAGCCTCTAGTTCAAGTACATTCTGCGCTGCTTTGTTGTTCCAGAATCTGTGAGTGTTGCCAACAGAACGCAGAGCCAGGGTTGTATCAGTTTCCGCTGCTTCAATGAATGCCTGTTTTAGGTTGTCATGGATAGGGCACTCTTTTGTAGCCATCAACCTAGTACCCATGATTACTCCTTCAGCACCCAGCGCCAATGCGGCGGCAATACCTCTGCCATCTGATATTCCTCCCCCGGCAATTACAGGAACATCTAGAGCATCAACTACGGACGGAGTCATTACCATCGTTCCAATATCCAGAATCCCTGTAGCTCCACCATTTTCATATCCAACAACTGTTATCATATCTGCCCCTAGGGACGCTCCCTTTTTCGCGTACCTTACTCCAGCACATTTGTGAATCCAGATAGCACCACCATCCCTGAATTTGGGAACTAGGTCCTCTGGAGCTTTGTGACCGCTCGTTTCAATAATCTTCACGCCCTCAGCTAATGTGGCATCTACATAATCTTCCAGCTTGTCTTGAGGCATCAATGCAGGGAACAAGTTGATGTTCACTGCAAAAGGTTGGTCTGTAAGCGACTGTGTCTTCCTGATTGCATCACGTAGTTCATCTGGAGATTTGTAATTTGCACTGGCCAATACAGCACAGGCACCAGCATTACTAGCTGCTGCGACAAATTCGGGATTAGAAATTCGTGCCATAGTCCCTGCTATAATCGGATACTTACATCCTATCATCTCAGTTACTTTCGTCTTTATCATCTGGCTCACACACATCTTTTGACCGTTGACTAGATTCTCACAGATAAATCTCATTGTTAGATTGGACATTCGCTGTGAAGCCTTGCTGTTATGGAGTGATTAGAATCCCACCTAGCCCGCCATCTCATTCTACACTCACTGTTTCAACCGTCGCATGATAGCTATTCGAACCAACCGTGCTTTCCCTTGAGAGGTATGTATAGGACTTTTTCAACCAATTCCCTTGTCAAGACCCCATTGAAACTCTTCTCTACCAGAATCAAGTCTTGAGCACTCTTTGGGGACCCGACAGGTGATATCAATCTGCCTTGCTGTTTCAATTGCTGGATTAGAGGATCAGGGATCTCTGGGCATGTGGCTGTGATGCAGATCTTGTCATACGGTGCCTCTGAGGCATGACCCAAAGAGCCATCGCTGTGAAGAAGAAGCACATCCTCATAGCCAAGTCTTGTCAGGTTCTGTTCAGCGAAACTGTACGTTACCTCATCAATTTCAATCGTTACGACTTTTCCGCGCGTTCCTACAATCTCCCTGGCTAAGGCCGCGCCATATCCAGAACCGGCACCCACTTCTAGGAATCTCTCACCCTCCTTGAGCCCAAGAGCTTCATAGAAGAGTGGATAGCTGTGGGGGCAGGAAATGGTGGCCTCGCGTCCGGGAAGAGGAAATGGGACTTCAAGATACGCATAGTCCCTGTACTGCTCAGGAATGAAGTCCTCCCTTGGAACCTTATGCATCGCTCTGATGATGCTTTCAGATTTTAGGAAACCCTCCTGTATCAGCCACTTGACCTTCTTCTCACGCTCCTTTAGGAACTGGTCAGTTGTCTTTTCTGGCGTCTTAGGAGGGGGAATGATCCAGCCAACCATTTCAATAGGACAATCACCGGAACTTGAATTAAACACTATAGTTGACCATCAACTATGGGCCCGCAGATCCCACCTGGCCCGACAACTCATTCTGTTGAGTGTCTGTTGACAATTAGTACTGACATATGTCGGTACAAAGGTTATGCTGTTTTTGGAGTCTTGAGAATTGTGAAAGAAATGGCTTGCACATCAGAAGACCAAGAAATCGTATGCATGGAACCACTCGAGCTCACCGAGCCCGAGATAACACTGGAGCTGGAACAAGAAGAAAGCTATGATGAAGAGGCTGCAAAGCTCCGGAAGCATCTTGCACAGGAAGAAGCCCTGCACCAGTTTGAAAACAGGAAAGGGCTTGCTCTTGCCGTATCTCATAGGATGTCATTCAACCGTTAGGCTCAGATTTGGATGACATCCTAGTCTTTGATAATGTACTGGACTAGCCTATTCTTGAAGCTTGGGCGATTGACATGTATGTGATTCGGCAAGTGGAACTAGCTGGGCTCGCAGATAAGGCACATATCGTCTTTCCGCTGTTGTGGAATCCGCCTGAATAGCTGAATATGTGGAATCAGCGCCGTGATTATCTTGTTCTCAGCCTTCTTCAAATGCTCTAGAAAGGTCGTTCTCGATATCTTTTCCTTGGACGCAATGGTCTGAAGGTCAGATCCTCTTGGGAATCTGAAGTAGCCCTGTGCATAGGCAGTCAGGAGTGCATGCATCTGCTTCTGAGTCAGTCCCGAGAACACCGCATCTGTCGTGAGCGCTAGAGAGCTAGCAATGTATCCGTCAAATGGCTTCTTTCTCAATATCTCTACCTCGAAACCATCGTCTGCTAGTTTCGTGAGAAGTTTCTTGACATTCTCATGTTTGAAGGCAATCAGTCTGAGATGTTCCCAACCGTTCTCATATGCGATTGGCGGTATCAACAGAAGACTAGGGTCTCCGAGATACTTCTGCACGGTGCCAGGTCCTCCGCACGAACACATCCTTGTGATGACATGGGTATTGGCACCATTGTGTATTTCATCGACTATCTCAACTGCCTTTGACATCTCGCTGCGGATTTCGTGGTAGTCTTCTTGTTTCTGCATAATCAGCTCCATGATGTCATGTTGGTCGTTGCACCATTGATAGATCTTGACTGAAGGATTGTCCTTCGTGATTCCGATAAGGGGGCAATCATACCTCGCTCTGAACACAACTTCGAATAGTGGCATACTTGGTTCTATGCCTTTGAGTATTTATTAACTGTACCGACATATGTCGGCAGCACCGTCATATATCGAATCATCACGACGAGTGAAATAGGCAAATGTGAGAAGAGCGATAGCAAGCAAAGAAATGGCTGTCAATGCGAATCCTAACACATCTGGGATGCTGGGCGCATACACCACTACATAGAAGGTCACAAGAAGCACAAACAAGACAAGAAGTCTTTCGTAGCATCTGCGTGAAGTTTCATCCCAACGCGCTTTGCTTGGCATGTTCATTTGCTGTGTCTCCTGGACCTACATGACATTGCTGCTAATGTGCTTTCTCACTAGGAAGTCAGAGAGGGTATTTATGGTGCTCTTTGTCAAGCTCTTCAGAACTCTGCAGCCGAGGCTAGATTATGGCACAGACTCTGAAACAGAACAAGTTCATTGCTGCAGTCTTTGTCATCACGGTAGTCTTCGCTGGAACTACGTTTAGCAACCTACCAGGACCTACTACGACCATGAGCGTTCAGACAATCAATGGTGTTACTTTCAACTTTGCCGACTATCACTCTCTCAGCCGAGAGCAGATTGGAATCTTCAACTACTTTGATGGACTTGTGACGGATCGGCCGTATAACTCGTGGGACGACTGGTACATTGATGGCTATTTCATCTGGCTGCGACACTATGCCACCGCGTTTCTAACATATGTGATGTCCACTCTCTTTGAGGCAACATCAGGCTATCGCACATCATTGTATCAAGACTTTGCCTACACTCAGATCAAGAGGATGAATACCACAATTGCAGAATACGGAAACGACTCCATTGAGTACTGGGAATGGGGACGAACTAGCTATCCCGACTATTACTTCCCTGACCCCGCAGATTCGAGCGGCCTCTATGTGGGCGGATTTCGCGGGCCGGCTAATATCATGTGGACCGGACACTATGCCCTGATGATGGCACTGTATGAGAGGAACTTCAACACGAGTGAGATGGATGATGAATTGTCTTGGTACGTAAGTGATTGGAACAACTCCCTTACGACCGATGGGTATGGGAATCCGCAGGAGGGAGGGATATGGAAGGTCGGTCTTATTCCGTGTGAGCCGCAATTTGCATTTGTCAATTGCAATAGCATACCCATATTCACAACAGAATTGTTCGACAACTTGTATGGCACTATGTACATGGAGAGTGGAATGTGGGACTACGGTTTCAACTACCTCAACAACGTCATGCAGGATGAGTACGGTCTCTTCTCATATCTGACAATTGTATCCCCTACTTTGGGTGCCGTAGATGAGCCCGATGTGACTTACCCTTACATTAGCAGTGATGAGAAGGGCGTCACGGTTTCAGCCTATGGCACCTCTTGGGCACTGATGTTCCTCGAATACACACAAGAGAATGAAACCATTCATGATTATCCCATCTTCCTCGAGGCATACGGCAGGGAGGTTTCGACAGACAAGATGTACGTTGCTGGGGACTACAATTACCCCGAAGAGTTCATTGAAATACAGAGCATGATTGGAAGCCTCTTTTCCATGGCACTGGCAAACCAGAGAGGCGACCATCGTACTGTGGATAGAATCTGGAACTTCTGGCTTGGCTCAGGCAACAAGGTCTGGTCTCCTGATGGAAGAGCACTACACTATGTAGATGGCATGGCGTCGTTCATGAAGGCACTTGAGCCTGTTTTGACAGGTCTTTGTATGTGGGGGACACTACCTGTTACCATGCGGGACCTCGCAGACGCACGACCAGCGGAGTACTGGGACTACCCGTACATCAGCGCAGCTGACGATGACAGAATCTGGGTCTATCAAGCAGAATGGGACCACGAGAAGTCTGCTTTCATCCTGAACATAGAGGTAGACCAGACAGCAACACTGACCTTCAGCAACTTTGATTCAGCACCAACAGCATATGCTGGCGGTCTAGTGCTACAGCAGTTGACGCAGGCAGGACTTGACTACACACTGACACTGAGTCCAGGCGCCTACAACATCGTGATTCTATGAGGAGGTGATGCAATGTCTGAGACTGAACCAGTTGAACCTCAAGAAATCCCGAAGCCGTCACTACGAGAGAAGTCCCGAGTCCAGGACTCTAGTGCGGCGGGAAGGACTCTGTTGTTTGCACTTCTTGGAGCTTTCATCTACTTCCTAGTAGAGCTGATACCCATGCCCCACATGTCAGTTGGCTTCTTTGTGCTCGGCCTTGCACCTACATTGTCACTTATCGCTGTTGTAGGAGCTATAAGAGGGCCGATTGCAGGATTCCTGACGGGCTACCTCGGCAGGCTACTCTCTGATCTCATCGTGAACGGCATTGTGGCTACATTCACGCTCTATGCCGTGGCGTTTGGGTTGCTTGGTCTTGTCGTGGGTCTGGCGAGCTACGACCTCTCAAATGGGCGTTCACTTGCCAAGCTGTCAATGATGTCTGTTATTGGTCTAGTCTTCATGGTGTTACTCACAGCTGTTGTCGGCCTGACGGTAGAAAGGGTTGCCACAATCGTGGCCATAGGTTTCCAGCTAGTCCCTCTGCTCACAATTGGACTACCGTCCGTGATACTTCTGACTCCCCTGCTAGCAAGGCTATGGCATGCAATCGCGTTCAAGACTCCTCCTGCTGCAGTTTCTGAAGAAACCTCTTAGAAACACGGTGGGCCTCTCGCAGGGGCTCTGGATATCCAGAGATAGAGGAAGTCTTGACAATCTCTACTGCCGTTGAAAGGCTGATTCTGTGTCCTACGGAAACATAAACGGGCATCTTTCTACCGCTCAACCATAGAGCTGTTCCAATACGGTCACCACGGTCAAGAATACCTGCAACATTGCCTTGTCGTTGTTGCTTCTCACCCAAGAGCAGTTTCTTCGCCACGCCTATCGTCTGCAGGTCCAGATGAACACCTACATGCGAGGCGAGGCCAAGACGTCTGGGATGTAGGATGCCATTTCCGTCGATTAATACGGGTCCAAGATTGTCTAAGTCCTTTAGGAGCTCAATCAACACAGGCCCTTCACGAAGAAAGAAGTAGCCAGGGATGTACGGCACGGAAGACTCAACAGTTCTTTGCTCAGTCTGGATGATTTCCCCGCTCTCCATATCCATGATTACAAGACAACCTACCGCAATGGACTCCGCGTACGATACATCAATGCCCGTCACAATCTTGTTGTCAAATGGAGGAATGTCTTCTATGATGACTCTCTCAGCGAGTCGCTCCTGTTCAGCCTTCAACCGAGCAATCATCTTGTCCATAGTGATCATCTCAGACTTGCTCTGGGCATCATCAGTTGGCTTTTCCTCTTCAGTTACTTCTCTCGACACACTTTTAGGCATGACACTTGACCCTCAATGAGATTCTTCAACTGGAGGAAATGAATTATGGTTTTCAATCCCCTGGGTCCAGATTTGGAGCTGGTCTGGGACATTGTGGCATTCATTATCTCGTTCGTCTTAATTTTGATGCTAGTTCAGATCAATGCTGCAATCGAGAAGCGCGGTGCACTTTCGACGGTCGTTACAAGGAAGGTCATCCATACCTTTGCTGCACCAGTATGGGCTGTGTCCTGGCTACTCTTCTCTGGAGGAGTCTTCAGCCGGTGGCTCGCAATAGTCGTACCTCTCTTATTTGTGATTCAGTTCGTGGCTATTGGGACTGGAAGGATGCAGAATGAGGACTTCGTGCGATCTATGTCTAGGAGCGGAGATCCTCAAGAGCTGCTTGGAGGAACGCTCTACTATGCCTTCATGATGGTAGTCATAGGAATCCTCTGGTTCTATGTTCCAGCTGATGGTAACCTAGCCAATGCTACTCCATTGGCACTCATTGTCTTTGGCTGTCTGGCCGGTGGCGACGGTTTCGCTGATGTGATTGGGCGTAAATTCGGTGGTGACAGGAAATTCGGTATTGGCGGTGCTGAGAAGACACTTGCCGGTGTGATTGGGATGTTCATTGGATCATTCCTATTCAGCTTTATCCTAGTATTCCTGTTTTCCATTGAAGTGGCCGCCTTTAGCGTCGTAGATCTGATTCTGCCAATTGTGGTGGTGAGTCTTGTAGCTACGATTGTAGAGGCAATAACACCCAAGGGCCTTGACAATCTCACCATTTCCATTGCGGCTATTGTTATAGTGGTACTCCTACCCTATACCGGACTGTTCTGGCCGTATCCGCCTTTCAGCCTGTTCTAGGCCTCGTGGTGTGCTAGTTGACCCAAGACCTGACTGTCATCAAGCTTGGCGGCTCGCTACTGACCGACAAGAAGAAGCCCTACACCTACAGGAAGAAGGTTCTGGAGTCAGTGGCCCGTGAGATTGGAGAATGTCTTGAGGAGGGCCTGATTCAGTCTTTGACACTGATGCACGGTGTTGGTTCGTATGGCCATCCGCCGGTTCTTGAACACAATCTCCACAAGGGCTTCCTAGGTCCAGAGCAGCTTCTTCCACTTTCAAAGACGCAGGAAAGTGTCGCCGAATTCCGTCATATCATCGTAAGAGAGCTTCAGAACGCCGGAATTCCGGTGTGTCTGATGTACCCATCATCAATGATAGTTTCCGAGAAGATGAGGATGACGAACTACTTTCTGGAACCCTTGAAGGGCTTTGCCTCAGTAGGGATGGTTCCCCTATTGGGTGGCGACATTCTCATCGACTCCGCGATGGGCTGGAGTGTTGGAAGTGGAGACCAACTAGCAGTTGTCATCTCGAAAGAGCTTGAGGCCAAGAGGTTGATCTTCGCATCTGATGTGGCGGGCATCTACGAAACAGACCCCAAGGTGAGTCCAGATGCCTCACTTATTGAGAGAGTCAATCTCAATGAATTGGATGCAACTCTAGAGAGGATGGGCAAGTCTGGAGCTGTTGATGCGAGTGGAGCAATGAAAGGCAAACTTAGCTCTATTGGAACAGCTAAGCCGCAGATTGAGAAAGGTCTGGAAGTAGGACTACTCTCTATGATGGAATATGGCAATCTGAAGGCGTTCTTGAGGGGAGAGCAAGTTCCTTCAACACGTGTTGTTGTAGAATAGAAGTGTATCTGGGGCTCTATGTCCCAGAACGTCTTTTTCTTTCAATCTGGCTATCGTAGATTCCGAGTAGCTTTTTCGTGTGTTCTCTGAGGTCATAGCGGTCCTCAGTCGTTCTTCTTGCGTTCTTCCCAAGTCTTGACTGCAATTCCACGTCTGAAAGAAGCATCCTGACAGAATCAACAAGCTCGTTGACATCTCCAGGGCTTACCATGAGGCCGTCGTGCTGGTGTGTAACAATCTCAGCTGGGCCATAGACATCTGTTGTTATCACTGGAACTCCACAGGCCATGGCTTCTATGATTGAGAGTCCGAACGGTTCCCTCCTTGAAGGATAGAGAAAGACTCTGCTCTTGTTAATCAAATCCGGAACCCCCTCAGTTTCCACTACTCCCAGATAGTCAACCATCTCTGATACTCCCGCTTCATCAAACTCCTGGAACAATCTTGTCCTGTAGGACCCATCTCCTGTTATCAACATCTTGAGATCTGGGAAGAATCCCCTGAGCCGAGAGAGCATCTCGGGAAAGAGATCAACGGCCTTCATGGTTTCCAGCCGACCTAGAAAGGCTATGTCCCACTGTTTCTCGACTTCCTGTTGAGGACTGAAGACTGTGAGGTTTACTGCATTGTGAAGCGTAACTACCCTACCAGCTAGATTCCTAGGAGATAGATGCTCTCTCAGACTCTCTGCTACATTCTCGCTCACCGCTAGAACCAAATCAAACGGCATATGCGACACAAACTGCTCAAAATCAGTGGTGTTCATTCCACTTGGAAGGACGAGCGGCTTAGGCAGACCGTGGATGGATACAACTGTTGGAATGCTATCAAAGTCTGGTTCAGACTGGAGAATCTCCAATACCCGATTGAAAACGACATAGGTGCTATGGGCATGTATCACGTCTGGCTTGAGGCTACGCAGCAGACTACCCAGTTGTTCCACAAGCATTGATACAGCTTCATCCAAATCTCCTGGCATGAACAGTCGTTTTGAGGCTTCTTTCCTCTCGTCCTCAGGCAATGCGTAGAACTCCCACTTGCGAGCCTCCAACAGATTACCGGGCAGATGAAAGAGCTTGTAGTGCGAGCGAACCACTGTGTCCGGAGAATCACGAGCTGGTGACTGAGTCACTACTAGTGACTCGTGATCTTCTGAAACGAGCTCTGCTGATAGGTAGTGTAGTATCGTCTCATATCCACCAAGACCGGCAGGATTAAGGCTGTCACAGAGATGCAGGATTCTCATTCGAAGCTCCTGTCGCCAGTACCCAAGGCACCTAATCTATCTAGCCCCAAGGGCACCTAAACGAGGCGTTAGAAGTTGAATCACCCTGCGCTGGTCGACCTACCGGACAACCTACGAGACCGTGATGTATTCCATGACAAGGCAGGAAGAGTCTTCGTCGCCCTAGGATATATCCAGCCCAAAGATCGAATTCTCTCATTCATTAAGTATGTGCCAAATGCAGAAGGCACATGGCAAGCTGATGGTGTGAGATACACAAGGGTGTTCTGGGGTGGTGGAGTTTCAGCGACAAAAGGCATGGAGATAGTCAGTTCTGACTACCTAGTTGACGACGAACACTTTGGAACAGAACTCCTAGAGGTACCGAAGGATGACGTCGCGAAATACTTCAGTCCAGAACTCAGACTGAAGGAAATCATCGAAAAGGGTCAAAATGACCGGCTGGAGTGGGCTGTGGCACGAATGGCCACGACACTTCATGAGAGTCTGGAGATTCCTCTAGAAAGGCTAGGAGTCACTGGAAGCATAGTTTGGAAGGCCCATGATCCAAGCTATTCAGACATAAACATGAACATCTACGGGTTCGAAACCGCCTGGCATCTCCAAGAAGGATACGACAAGGTGGCAGAACTCAATGACCACATGCGTTTGCGTCAGATGTCAGAGTGGGAGAGGACCATGTCTAGAGTCGTAGAGCGAATCCCAGTACTGCCGATGGATGACATGAGAAAGCTATTCACAAGGCGCCGAGGACTCTATTGCGACGACCTAAGCATTGGGGTCATGCCAATCCTCCTTCCCGACGAAGCTCCAATCATCCATGGCAGTGAGTCATACACAACAGTGACACCCGCGCCTGTCCGTGTCGAAATGGAAATCATAAATGATCAATACGGTCTGTTTCTCCCTGCCCTCTACGAGGGTCAGTCCAAACCTCTTACAATCATCGAAGGCGAGCATGTTTCCAGGATAATGGTATATGAAGGCTCATTCAGGGGACTTATCCAGAATGGGGACACTGTCGAGGTGTCTGGAATCATCCAAAGAGTCACGCCTAAGGCCCCGAAAGGCGAGATCTTCTATCAAATGATGGTCGGTTCGAAGGCAGGAGCCGGTAAAGAGTTCATCCGGCTCATCAGCGAGAACTAGAATTCAACTGCGCCTAGCGTTTTGATGACATTAGCCTCCCACCCAGGGACATAGCTTATCGCTATCTGATCATACTCCGTGCTCTTTCGTTCCACATGCTCAAGAACGCCTGAAACCAGTACTTCTTCATCCTTGAAGGCCATCATTCGAAATTGTTCGATGTAGTTGAGGACCCTTGATGGTGATGCGCTCGTTTCGCCATCTAACACCTCGAGGGTCTCAATCCCGTACTCACTTGGCATGTAATAACCATCGTCATGGTCTGTGATCCTCGCCCTGACAGTGATTCGATCTCCCGGAGTCATTGCTGCATCCTCGGCCAAGTTGTCTATCTCATCAAATCTACGAATGGGCTCAAACTCCACCTTGAGAAATGGCTGTCGTGCACCCGGGAGTATTCCGTAGATGCCTTTCCGACGATGGTGGGCAATGATCTCCTCCCGCGTTATCGCAGTAAAAGGCGAGGGCTTCTCTAGGAACTGTTCCACCTCGACGATGAACTCATTGGCTAGATATCCATCGGGTTCATTATACCATTCAAGCAGATATGATCGAAGCCTCTCAAACGTCT
The DNA here is from genome assembly GCA_964345915.1 of uncultured archaeon. Classification (GTDB taxonomy): domain Archaea; phylum Asgardarchaeota; class Thorarchaeia; order Thorarchaeales; family Thorarchaeaceae; genus SMTZ1-83. Next base: position 736 of record CAYFTD010000157.1, on the reverse strand, counting down.
TCTTCCCGAAAACAGTGATGTCTAGATCAGAGAACTGCGGATGGTAGATTCCGGCAAGAAGGCTACCGAATATCCCAAGATCAGCCTCTCTGATTGGTGTATTGTCTTTGAGATAGTCTATGAGCTCGACCAGCAGGTTTGCCAGGAGATCATCCGGTGGAGAGGCAAGCATCTCTTTCAGACTTCTATCGCTTCTAAGCTCTCTCTTGATGTCAGGATGTCTCACTCCGACAAGAGTGGTATCAAGAGGAGGATAATGAACTTGAAACTGAGGATATCTTTCGTTCACAAATTCGACACCTTCAGATCCGTAGAACTTGCAGTAGCCCTTTCTTCGTATCCGTCGCTCCAACAGGGTATCAGACTTGAAGATTGACATGGGTACATATTCGGGATCGCAGACATATCCTGCATTAGGATGCCAGTATCCGTAGACACGGAAGAAGATGCCTGGTTCAGTTAGAATCAGATCACGGTCTCTGAGAGTCTTGGTCTGTTCAGACATTATCGCAACCCTGTCCGTCGAGATATGCCATTCAAGCCCGATGATAATCTTTCCTTTCAACAACCAGACTCATTAGGAAATACAACCTAATGGTACTCGTGTCGTCCGGAAGGTCGTATGTGAAAACGAAGGCCGGCGATGGCGAGAGGGCTAGAAGAGCCCTCCTTGAGGCCAAACTCCTAGATACAGAGTACAAGATAGTGGACGAGGCCCAGGACCTGTATTTTCCAC
>CAYFTD010000156.1:0-1695 GCA_964345915.1 uncultured archaeon | reverse complement strand
TCGATGGCAACAAGCTCGTAAGTCGGAATGGCCAGTATCTGACCAACTCTCTCTGGTGTGAGAGCCGTCGGAAGGTCCTGCTTGTTAGCGATACCAATTACCTTCGCTTCGGGAACCTCTTCCTTCACGAGTGAAACCAGCTTCTTGCTTCTCAGGACGTTCTCAAGAGTACTATCTGTCACAATGACTACAACCTGGGCATTGGCTATCATCTTCGCCCATAGAATCGAGAACCTCGATTGTCCTGCTAAGTCCCACAGAACTATGTTAGCATTCTGCACCTCTTCAGGGAGTCGCTTGATGCTTACCCCTATTGTGGGATCATGGACCAATGGAAGGGTTTCCCCTCTGAGTAGATGTAGTGTGGTTGTTTTTCCAACTCCAGCGAAACCCAGGATTGCTACCTTTACCATCGTGACTGCAATCTCGTCAACTTTGGAGTCAAAACCATCGAGGGGCTGTTTGGCAGTGGCCAGATTGGCGAATTCCCGCATGAAAGTTTCAACCAGCTGGGCCATCTTGTCCTCCATTTGCACTGTATCATCGGCCTTATCGGCAACGAAGACAAATGTGAAGAGATCTCTCTGAGCATAGAATATTCTAGAGATGGAAACGTTCATGAACTCGGTCTTTCCCTCTAGGTCCTGGCTCTTGAGGAACTGGGCCAGATTCACCAAGAACTCGACTAGATTGGACTTGGATTCGCTCTTGGCGTACTCTTTGGAGTAGACCACGTCGTCCTCTTGACCCAGAATGTAGACGCTTCTGATCAACTTACTCGCTCCAAGTCTGAATTAAAAGCTCCAAATATCTTCTTGCTGTATCAGGGTTTATCATCTTCTCTTCAAGCTTTCTCGTGAGTATAGGCAGGACATATTCCGGAAAGAAAACGTCCATTCTAGGGTCAGTCACGAGAGCCCAGACATCTTCTTTCTCAAAGTGCGCCGCTATTCTTTCTGCCTCCATTGCCCATAGAGCATTTTGTACGACTCCTTCAGGAAATGACGTTTCCTCAGAGATCTCTTTCACGCTCAACGGCTTCTTTCTCAAACTCTTGAGAACCTCATACTGTATTGTGTTTGACAAGATTCGGGAGATCTTCTCTCTGTCCTCCAGTATGGGGGAGTTTGGGTCATCAATAGGAAGAGTTGGATTGTATCCTCCTCCAGGTGGTTCAGGTGTGAAGAAGTCGGATACATACTCGGTGTACTGTTGGACTATGCCGGGGACTGTTTCCGATGCCTTTGAGTATGCCTCCCCAGGTGGAGCCCTGTGTGCAAACACATCCTTCAACAGGAATGCAGTTTCCAAGGTCTTCCCGACCAGCTCCACCTTCACAAGACCCGAGTCCATTAATGGCGTAATCGCTTCCACTAGATCCACAGAATCAGTCTGCACTTGGCTCTTTAGCCACAAGGAGAGCTTAGCTGTGCTCTCGACACCTTCTGTGTGTAGCCGCTCCAGCAGAAGAGCGGTCGACGGTGTAAGGTAGATCTGAGCGCATTTCTGTTCACCAGTTAAGGTTGGCATTGAACTCCTGCTACCAAGAATCTCTCCTAGGTCCACAGAATCAGGATCCTGACTCATGAGCTCAAGCATGAAACGTCCCATGCCTGAAATCTCGTTCTTGATTTCTTCCAGTAGCTCGTCTGAACCAAGCACGAAACCGACGGTCCATCCTGGGTATGCTCCCAT
>CAYFTD010000155.1:0-2039 GCA_964345915.1 uncultured archaeon | reverse complement strand
ACACGACATCCACCACCTTCAGCTTGAACTTGTCAGGTGTACCCGGATGCCATCTGAATGATACCGTTGGCTGGGTCACTCTTGTTTTCCCAGTCACCTCGAGGATGAGCTCAGTGAGTTCATTGCAGGCGTCTCTACCTTTCGCGTCTTGACCCCCTATAGTCAGGTTCTGAAACATCGGGAAGCCTGCAAAGGCAACGCTATAGTACTCATCTCTAAGTTTGATCACCGATGCAAACTTGATCCACAGCATCTCCAAGAGGGCAACTGCCTTCTTCCTAGTCAGTTTCCCAGAGTCTACACTCCTCTTGTAGATGGGATACATATACTGGTCAAAACGGCCAGTTGAAATGGAATGACCATTTGACTCGGTCTGCACTAGCAACTGAATGAACCAGAATGACTGAAGAGCCTCATGGAAGGTCCTTGCAGATTTGGCTGGCACCCTGCGACATACTGCTGCTATTTCCAATAGCTCATCTCTTCTAGCCGCATCTTTCTCTTGCTCGGCAAGACTCTCAGCCAAGTCGGCAAACCTGTCGGCGTAGTGGATTATCCCTGCAATCACAATCTCGACTGCCTCATAGAATTCCATCTGGCTAGGATCTTCGGTCTGCCTCTTTCGCTCAGCCGCTTCTGCCGCAATTGCTTCAAGGCCTTCTTCTATTACTTTCTTGTAGTCAACAATCACATGGCCTATTCCTGTTCCAGGAGCTCCTATCGTGAACAGACCGGCTTTCGAAGCATTCTGAGACTCCCTCGGCATTTCTTCTTTGCACTTCTCGGACGTGCTCTTGCCTTGCCAGTACTCGAAGACCTCTCTGAGTGTTTCTTTGTCACTCTCGTCTATTTCAAACCTCTCTGTCCTTCTCTTGCTGAAACGTTCCAGCTCATCATTGATCCAATCCCAACTATACTCTGGGAAGATCTGGCAGGATCGCGGAGTAGGCCCCATGTTTCCCACAATGACTTCTTCCGGCTCTATACGGAGCTTCATGTTGGCGAGGACATGTGAGAATGCCTTTGCAAGCCGAATCTGCGTTGGCTCCTCTTCATGACTCTTGATGTAGTCTGTAAACAGTCTGGCTCTCTCAGATGATATTGTCGGCTGAGCATCTAGCATTCTATCGCGTAAGCGACTGGTCCGAGAGTTCATCGTTTCCGTTAATTCAACGAGAGCTATTTACTCTTCCTCTTGCGGTCGCTAGGCAACCTGATTATTGTAGTCAGGCATCATCATTTCCGGCGTGGGTGCTTGATCTTGCCTGATGTACATTATCCAACCTTCTCTTTGGTGAAAACGTTTATGTGGTACGCGTGGTCACGGCGCTTTCTCAGGGAGGTTGCCCGTGATGGGAAAGACAAAGGCCGCGGTTCTCCATGGTCCCAAGGATATCAGAATCGAAGAGATTGAAATTCCAAAGCTTGAGCCCGGATGGGTCGTCATGAAAGTTCGAGCTGCTGGTATATGCGGCAGCGATTTGCATTTCTACAAGGAGAAGACGTTCATTCCTATCAATTCGGTTCTTGGAGAAGGGATGTACGTTCCTGGACACGAGTTGGCGGGAGAGATTCACGAGATAGGAGAGGGTGTCACTACTCTTGACAAGGGTGACAGGGTTGTAGTGGAACCTACCGTCAACTGCGGCGAGTGCGAGTGGTGCAAAATCGGATGGTACCACATCTGCTCGAACTCGGGTTTGATTGGCTTCTACTACATCGGAGGTCTATCAGAATACTGTGTAGTCCCGGAAGAGAAGTGCTTCAAACTCCCGAAGAACGTTTCTTTCGAAGAGGCAGCAACTTTGGACTGCATAGCAGTTGCTGAACATGCTATCAACAGGGCAGAGATTTCGAAGGAGGATTCGGTTGCCATTCTTGGCGCTGGTAGCATTGGACAATTCGCAGTGCAGGGAGCCTTGATTGCCGGTGCCAGAGAAGTATACGTAACTGGAACACATAGATTTCAGACGAAGGCGGCTGAGCGGTTTGGGGCCACAGCTGCGATAAATACACGTGAAGAGAACGCGGTAGAGAAG
>CAYFTD010000154.1:0-3025 GCA_964345915.1 uncultured archaeon | reverse complement strand
GAAACCCTCAACAACAGAGGAGGTTGCTACGGAGATCATCAACAGGATGAAGGGGGTGGCCTAGTGGGTAAGACCTTGGCTGAGAAGATTCTGGGTCGCCATACTGAGAAAGGTGATGCATCGGCTGGTGAGATCATAGAGGCTTCTGTGGACTTTCTAATGGTGCACGAGGTTCTTGGCTCGAGAATAATACCAGTCCTTGAAGAGATGGGAGTTAGGCACGTATGGGATCCAGAGAAGATTCTAGTCGTAAATGACCATTGGGCACCAGCGTCAGACACTCAGAGCGCTGAGATACATATCAGAAACAGAGAGTTTGTGAAGAAACACGGAATCAAACACTTCTGCGATGTCGAGTGTGGAATCAGCCACCAAGTACTTCCTGAAATGGGTCTAGTCAGACCTGGAGACTTGGTCATCGGCTCGGACTCTCACTCAACGACCTACGGAGCATTCAATGCATTCTCCACGGGTTTGGCAGCGACAGACAGCGCGATGATAATTGCAACTGGAAGGAGATGGTTTCGAGTTCCGGAGTCTATCCGGTTCGACATATCAGGCGAATTGCCATCAATGGTTACAAGCAAAGACTTGATTCTGAAGATAGTCACTGACTTAGGTCCAGACGGTGCGAACTATCAGTCGATCGAGTTCCATGGTCCTACTGTGGAGAAGATGACTGTGGCCTCAAGAATGACCATGTGCAATATGGGAGTAGAGGCAGGAGCGAAGAGCGCTCTAATGACAGTCAATGATCATGTACGTAACTGGGTAACGGAGAGGAGTTCATCTACGACGTGGAGTGGGGTAGAACCAGATGACGATGCAGAGTATGTAGAAAGGTTCACGATGAATCTGAAGAAGGAGCCCCTGGACCCAATCGTAGCACTACCGCATAGTCCAGCGAACGGGAAACCTGTGTCGGAGGTAGATGGTGTGAAGATTGACCAGGCCTTCATCGGATCATGTACAAATGGTCGACTTGAGGACCTAGAAGTTGCTGCCAGGATTCTGAAAGGAAAGAAGGTACATCCGGATGTCCGACTCATTATCACTCCTGCTAGCCGTGAAACCTATCTTGAAGCAATAAGGGCCGGCTATGTTGAGATCTTCATGGATGCAGGGGGAGTCTTCACAAACTCTACATGCGGTGCATGTATCGGGGGCCATCTGGGCGTTCTGGGATCGGGAGAGGTTTGTATATCTAGCACAAACAGGAACTTCAGAGGTCGCATGGGCCATCCCGACTCCAAAGTCTACCTCGGCTCTCCGGCAACAGTTGCGGCCAGCGCCGTGAAAGGAGAAATAGCAGACCCAAGGAGGATTTGACCGATGACACCGGTACTCAAGAAAGTAAGCGGTAGGGCGTGGGTGTTTGGAAACAACATCGACACGGATCAAATCATACAAGGCCGATACCTTACTCTGCTGAACTACAACAAGATGGCCCAACATGCACTTGAAATACCAAGACCGGAGTTTGCACAAAGGGTCAAGAAGAACGATATCGTCGTCGCGGGAAGGAACTTTGGAGGAGGTTCTTCGAGAGAGGAAGCACCCAGGGTCCTCGTTGAGCTCGGCGTGGGCTGCGTCGTCGCCGAGTCCTTTGCCAGAATATTCTATCGAAATGGCTTCAACGTCGGACTGCCCCTAATGATTGTGCCAAATGCTGCTACCAAGATTGAAGATGGAATGAACTTGAAAGTCAATTTTACAGAGGGAACTGTTTCGGTGAAGGATGACGGACAGGTCCTTCGGGGCGAACCCATTCCGGGCTTCATGCGTGAGATTCTGAACGCGGGCGGGGCAGTCGAATGGTATCGGCAACACACTAAGTAGACTCCAATTGAGGGAGGAAGTTGTCGTAGGGAAGAAAGGGCTAAAAGCCTCCTTTTTCTCGGGACACACAAGATGGAGTATCCTGAAGAGGACTTTTCATGAATGTCATGCTATTCCTTGTAGTCTCTTTGATTGTTCACTCTGTGCCTATTCCGTTCTCGACTGAGATGCTTAGGACGCAACGACTCATCAGATGGCTGCCTTTGAGGCTTGTGTGGGGAACGGTCGCATGGGCCGTGATTGCCCTGTTCATGACAATGACTTTACCGTGGGCCATCCTTAGCCTGATCATGAGCTTAGGGCTGCTTTTGATAGTCGCCAGCGGATTTCGTCCCGGAGAACTAGAAGAGATGGTGAGAGGGCTTAGGGCGCCATTGACTTGCTTTGGCCTCCTTGTAGTCATGTTGATGCCGATGTTCTCGGGACTCATTAGTTGGACTTCAGACGTTTCAAATGCTCAGTACTTTGACAACATGATCGAAGTGAGTGAAGATCCACTGTTCAACTCTACAATCCCTGATGACATGGTGAGATTGGTTACCGAGGAGTATGCGGAATATGTTGCCAACCAGCATATCTCTCCCTTCGGCTCAAACGTGGAGGTTTCTGCAGCTCACATAACGACACGTGGTGGTCGTCTAGTATGGGTGTGTACAATAGTGTCAACGAATGTACTTGCAGAAAACTTCGTCAAGGGTTTCATAGTTGTCGATGCGAATGATCCCCAAGGCTACGAACCAGAACTCATAATCGGCACGACAATACCAGTTGGAGAGGGTCTATGGTGGGACAGAGACATTCGCTTTGGTAACTACCTGAACGACATGTCTGCAGCCTACCAGTATGCATACCCGACATGGGACCCATCTGATAACATGGCATATGTGCAGACGAGGACCCCACTTGGATTTGACTTTGTGGAACGGGCTATCGGCCCCATCGTCTACTATGAGAATGGCACGGTAGTATCATACAGTACCATAGAGGAAACACCAAGCTGGATAACTCAGGCTTATGCAGAAGAATGGCTTGAGAGAGAAGTCACCAGGTGGGGAGAGTATCGCAGGGGCGATGGATTCGACCTTTTCGCTGGAGGGTTCCTTTGGTTCATTCCACCATCCAACGACCGTCTTCAGATGACAGAGGACACTCGCTACATCGTCAATCCTGACTCAAGCATGGTCGA
>CAYFTD010000153.1:0-5458 GCA_964345915.1 uncultured archaeon | reverse complement strand
AGACCGGCACAGTATTACCTGTTGCCAAGGAGTTGTAACATCAATTTTGTGTACGTATGCCTCCATCCTCTGCAATCTCAGCGAAACAACTCTTGGTGCACAGCACCGCATCGAACTGTTTGCTTCGACGGTCCCCCATCGGGAATGACTCCGTCCTTCGGTCTGGTCCCGATGGGCCTTCATCCAGCCTAACCGCGCCGGAATCCGGACCTCAAACACACAACCCACTCACTGGGGTGCGCGCTCCGTCAGCCGTCTTAGCCGACGATTTAAAGCTTGCTGTACGTCGAGGTTCGCCAGAACAGCCTACAGCGACCTTCTATAGCCGCCGAACAACGCCTTCTCTACTCGACGAAAGCAGACTATCTGCACGTTAATCCAAGATAAAGCTTACGCCGCATGCACATTTCTTGCTGGAACATCTCCTTCATGGGCCTGCTGTGAACCAGATGTTACTGATGTGGCCAAATTGCGCCAATCATTTCGAGAGTGCTTTCTTCTGTGCTTCTATGAGTTGTCCTATGCCCTTTGACGCGAGGGTGAGAAGCTCGTCAAGTGTTACTCGGCTGAATGGTAGGCCTTCGGCAGTCCCCTGTACCTCCACGAACTCATTGTCGCGCATGACTACATTCATGTCCACATCTGCCTGTGCATCCTCGACGTAGCAAAGATCAAGGAGTGTGGCATCATTCACTACACCCACACTTACAGCTGCGACATTACCATGGAGTGGGACTTCGGAAATCATGTCCATGTCGACCATGTATGTCAGGGCATCCACTAGGGCAACATACCCACCTGTAACAGCGACCGTTCGAGTTCCTCCATCAGCCTGAATGACGTCACAGTCAATCCTAACAGTATTGTCACCAAGCCGAGCAAGGTCGACCGCGGCTCTCAGAGACCTACCTATCAGCCGCTGTATCTCAGCACCGCGACCACTGACTCTGTTTCGATTGGTTCTGTCTTCTGTCGCTCGAGGCAGCATTGCGTATTCGGCCGTCACCCATCCTTGATCTTGATTGTTGAGCCAACCGGGAACCCCCTCTTCAACGGTTGCAGTGCAGATCACTCTTGTTTCCCCCGTACTGATCAGTACTGAGCCTTCGGGGTACTTCAGGAATCCACGCAGTATCTCCACAGGTCTGAGTTCATCATTTGATCGCCCATCAATGCGGGTCACTATGGCCAACTCTATATCAGAAAAGCATCTCCACCTATTATTTCTCATGGGCGAATGATTCCACTAGATAGCTTTATTGACAAGCCTATGCATTTGAGAACCACCGATTCTGCTGCAACGCCTGTGAAGAGAGGTGCGCGCGTCGTGTTTGATTTGCAGAAGAAGTTCAATACAGCATTAAAGGACACTGTGAAAGAATGGAAGAAACACGACAAGGTGAAGGGGATTTTCGTCTATGGGTCATTTGTGAGAGGGACATTGACGGCGACTTCAGACCTTGACCTCGGAATCATATGGGATGACCCTGAACCTCCTGCACAGCTCTTTGCTGAACACAAAGGCGTTCGCATTGACTTGTACTTTTTCAAACACAGCGTCGTAGAGGATGCACTTGAAGGGAAAACTGGCGACCCGCTTCGCATCGCTGAGATCATTGGAATCTTGAGGAATGCTCAGGTAGTCCATGATACACGCGGCTGGCTGAAAGGCTGGCAAAAGAGGGCGTCTGAGTTTGTGTGGTCGGAGGATGCAATCGACAGCGTCAAGGAGCGCGCAGTCCTGTCTTTGAACAGTGCAAAAAAGAATGCAGAGTCTGGCGACACAATCAGCGCGATTCACGACCTACGCAGTGGACTCTTCGATCTAGGAAGAGTAGTTGTGATGAAGAACAACTACTTCTCAATCATGAAGCCTTCCGAGGTACTAACCGAGATACGTCTTCTCGATCCAGTTTCGTATCCCCTCTTCCTTAGGACCTACAAGCTGAAGGGAATGGAAGAGGAGCAGCTGATGGAAACCCTTGAGGAGATTAGAGAATGGATTCAGATAGCAGAGGGTCGTTTTGGCGAGGGCACTGTAGATGAGTATGCAATGGAACTCCTGACAAGAGCCCAACGTGAGTATCACGGTGCAACGAATTGTACGTTGTCAGGGGACTACGAGCTTGCAGTGTTAGAGATGCGACGGGCCGTGGATAACATAGGGAGAGCCCTACTTGCTCTCGTAGGCCAGTTCGATGTTGATCAGACAAACTTCATCCAAGCACTCAAGGAGAATGAGCCAGTGTTCTATGAGAACATACTCGTGCGTCATGGTGCATTCGAATTCACTGAGAAAGGGATTGAGCGCGGCATTAGGGAAGCAGAATTCATAGCGCAACGACTCTAGAAACCATCTTGAGGCTAGATTGATTAGGTGGAACTGAACTCGTCCACGAAAAGTGGAGTCTTGATGTCTGAAACGGAAACCGAGATTGTCAAACTAACCAGTGTTACACTCACCCGAGAGAAACAGGACAAGATCGACATAGAGTTCGGGAGATACGTATCAGCCACAAACTTCGTCATCAAGGTGATTCTTAGAAACCACGTGTCTTCAGGAAAGAGGACACTGGACAAGGTTCAGGATGAATTTGTGGACCGTTTTGACAAACGAGAGCAGTATCTCAGAGATGTTGTCAAGACAGCATGGACGGAAGTGCAACGGCATCGTAGAATGGCCGAGATGGTCCGGAGCATGAGAAACAAAGTACCAGTCTTTAGAGAAGGAAGGATGATCTTCTCCAAGCCGATTGTCAAGATTCAGGAGCAAGGATTGACTCTCGAAACTTCAAATCGAGAGAAGGTCCCCATTCCGTTTGACAAACCAAGCAGGAATCGTGCAGCTGTTCAACTGAGAGCTCTTGTGAGCGGGTCGAGGAAGTATGAGAGAGTCAGACTCACATGGAACAAGGAGGGTTACATGGACATTGACATTCGCATCAAGGGGTAGCCATCTGTAGGTCATACTACTCCGTGATGTCCCATGATGTGACGGCTCCAGAGTAGTCAGCTGAGTACAAGCGAGAGCTCTTGGCGTTCCAGGCCAAAGAGGACACTCCTGTGAGGAGGCGTTGCTCTTCAACTTTCTTTCCGGACTCTAACGACCAGACCCGAATTGCCCTGTCCCACCCCCCAGATACGAGCCAAGTACCAGAGGGATCAACGGATAGGGAAGTCACAATGTCAGAATGACCTGCGATTTCTTGAGTGTCCCTCGGGCTCTCTGGGTCTACTGAGAGAATCTTCCCACCATGGAGCCCTAGGAAGACTCGCGTGTCATCAGGCGCCAGTGCTAAGGACCGGACACGCTCCTTCTGTTTTGCCAACCTTCGAATCTGCTCGTAGGAGCTCAAGTCATATAGTTTGCACTCACCATCCCAAGATGCAGTCACAAGTCCTGTGCCATCGCTAGTGAATGCCAGTCCTGATATGTCAGTTCTATGTGCTTGGAGGTTTCGAAGATTCTTCAGGGTAGCGACTGAAAACACCTTCACTTCTCCATCACGCCCCCCTGCCGCACCACGGGCCGACTCAGGGTGAATAGCAAGCGCTTTTACCTGCGTCCTATGACGCAATAGAGGATTCTCTTTAGGTGCTCCCCTTGTGGTCCATCTTCGTGTTGTGCAGTCCCAGCTGGTTGATACTAGACCCTTTCCTTTGCTCGTAAAGGCGATTCCTGAGACCGCCGCCTCGTGTCCCTTCAGCGGTTTTTTGGGCTTACCAGTAGTAGCATCGAGCAGAACTATCTCCGATTCCAACGTTCCGCAGGCAACACGTTTCCCTTTTGGATCTACTGACAGACAGGTCAGTGGAGGAACGTGTAACCCTGTAGGCCTGAACAGAACGTTTCTCTTCATTCTAGGACACCATACTATGAGTACTCAAACAGTGATTTGCGCTATCTTCTGTTAAAAATGTGTAATATCTCATCTGCGCCTACTGACCATGAGAGCTCCTATCAGCATGAGTGGAGTCACGATCAGTAGTGCAATGAAGATGTAGTCTGGAAGATTCGGGGAGAATGTGGTGTCACCATCTATCTCATCCACAATGAACGTTTCGACAACCTGTCCGACGACCTGAAGGCTTGTGGCACTGCACTTGTCAGGTGTATCTTCCATGGTATGCCAATAGGCTGGGAGGGGGTTGTGATGGATTATGTTGAGTGCAGGGATACCCGCTTCCAAAAAGGGCCAATGGTCGTCAAAGACACCGCCACCCAATGTGTCGATGAAGATCTCATCGTGGCCCATGTTAGCAGCCAGAGACCAAACAGCATCCTGGAGAGACCTTGTCGAACTGGTTTCACGAAGAAGACGAAGATTCTCATCTCCCACCATGTCAAGGAGGATCATGGAATTGATCTCCTCTTTTCTACTGGAACTCAGCTGTTGTACATAGTGAGTGGACCCTAGAATCCAATCCCATCCGGACAAGCCACCCGAGTCCTCTGCATCAAAGAAGACAATCTCTACTGATGAACGGACTGACTCGGGAAGAACTCGTGAAAGCTCAAGCAACACCGCAGTACCGCTGGCACCATCGTTTGCTCCAAGAACAGGAAGAGTCCAGTTCGCCGGATCTGGATCTTGATCCGCATGAGGTCTCGTGTCGTAATGAGCACCTAGAATCACAGATGCGTTGTTCGCAGTCCCCCAACGACCGATAACATTGGTGCATTCCACACCCAAGTAGGTGAAGTTCTGTAGAGTGACTTGCCAGCCAAATGATTCTAGAACACTGATGATGTAGAGTCTAGTGAGCGTCAGGTTGTGAGATCCCGGAGGCCTTGGTCCAAAGTCACACTGCTGTGTGAGATGCGCCATGGCGTTTGTTCCATCAAAGTTCGGAACGTGACTTGTCTGAAGACCAACTACATCTCCAAACGGAACGAAGAATAGCAACAGGACAACCCATGTATACCGCAAACGCCTCATGGTCCGACATGACCGAACCACGAATGGACCTAAGAACCTTTTCAGGAGGAACTTGCCATCCTTGATTGTACTATACGACGCAATATATCCGGCAGCTCCCTTGGTAGACTCTTCACGATTGTCTGAGGTATAGCTGAATAGCCAATATCCCCTCTCGCCAGCATCGCTAGGATTTCTGATGCTAGACGATGACCACTGGCCTTGGTTAGAACGAATTCAGCAAATGAGGTTCCTCTCAATCCAGCCCACTCTGCCATTCTGAAGTTGGCACCGAACTCCTTGACACAGAGGTCTTGATATTGCGACAGAAAGCCTTCCTCATGCTTTTCTTCTTCAAGTGCCCGCAGAATCACTTCAGCTGCGTAGACGCCTGACTTCATTGCATATGCTATGCCCTCCCCCATCATCGGATCAACGAAGCCTGCCGCATCACCCACGAGAATGACACGATCCATGACGTTCTTGCTTACCACACCATCAGCACCAAGAAAGCATGTGCGTCGTTTCGCAGCAGTCAG
>CAYFTD010000152.1:0-6165 GCA_964345915.1 uncultured archaeon | reverse complement strand
TTGATGAGTATTGAACCTCGATCATCTCGCTGACGTTCAGATCAGCTGACTTGCGCAGGTTCTGAACACGTCGAACGAACTCTCGTGCCAAGCCTTCCAATTCCAGCTCATTTGTCAGTTCTGTCGTCAACGCTGCCACGTACGCGCCGTCTGTGGCCGTCGAAAAACCCTCCTTTGCTTCGACTATCACCTCGACTTCCTCAGGTAAAATCTCGAACTTGACGTCATTAACACGCACTTCTACAGATTCGCCAGCCTGAAACTTAGTCGATACTGTACGCGGGTCTAGACTCATTATTGCGTTGCGTATTGCAGGGAATTGGGAACCATACTTCTGACCAAGTTGCTTTGGTAGTGGTTTGAGCTGATAGCTCATCACCTCTTCAGCGACGTCGAGCAAACGAACACTCTTGACATTCAGTTCATTGCCAATCAGATCTGCATAACGCAAGACAATTGCCTGTTCTTTTTCAAGTCCAACAGCAAATGCGATTTCAGATAATGGCTGACGAAGCTTCCGATTTGCTTTGTTTCTTGCTGCATGACCTAGGGACACCAATCGCAGTACTATCGCCATCTCATTGTTAAGCACATCATCTACTGCATCGCTCACGGGCCAAACACAGTGATGAACGCTCTCTGGTGCGCTTGTGTCAACACTCCTGACCAAGTTCTGATGCATCACTTCTGACACAAATGGGACAAATGGGGCAAGTAGTCGAGAGAGATTGACCAAGGCTCGATACAACGTATCATATGCCGCATTCTTGTCTGCGTCAGCTTCATCACTTGCACCTGCTTCCGCCCAAAAGCGGCGACGACTACGTCGCAGATACCAGTTGCTCAGGTGATCTATGAATCGGTTGATTGCAGCGGTTGCCATATTCGGCTCATAGGATTCCAAGTATTCTGTGACTTCCTTGGTCACCTCATTCATCCTCGACAATATCCATCTGTCAAGCAGGCTTGGAGCTAGTTTCACGTCATCTCTTGGAACCCATCCATCTATGAGTGCATATGTAACGAAGAAGGAATAGACATTCCAGAGCGGGATGAGGAACAGTCGCCGTATGTCATCAGCACTGCGGTAACCGAACATAAGGTCCCTCTCGGGTTTGTGGCTGCAGAAGAGCCACCGCATGACATCCACCCCCATTGAATTGGCGGCGTCATTGAACTCTACCATATTGCCCCAAGACTTGTGCATGGGTCTTCCATCCTCAGCATTCAAGGTAGCGTAGGTAAAGACATCCCTGAATGGTGCTCTGCGTTCAAGGATGGTGCTCATCGCAAGAAGACTATAGAACCAGTTCCTGAATTGCCCCGGAAAGCTCTCGCTGATGAGATCTGCTGGAAACCAGGTTTCCCAATATGCCTTGTCGGAGTCGTAGCGCATCGTGCTCATTGCAACTATGCCTGCATCCAGCCAGGGGTTTCCCACGTCTGGGATTCTCTTCATTCTCTTGCCACATTCATTGCACTCTACCTCGATCTCATCGATGAATGGTCGATGAGGTGAATGCCCTTCAAACACATCCCATCCTGCAACGGCCCGCTCCTGTAGTTCCTCTCTGCTACCTATCACATCAAAATGGCCACAGTTCGAGCATTCCCATATTGGTAATGCGAGTCCCCAATATCGTTTCTTAGATATCATCCAGTCATCCATATTCCGCAACCAGTCTAACTCCCTCTCCTTTCCAAACGAAGGATGCCAGTTGGTTTCGTTCGTTACTACCTCCATTATTTGGTAACGCAGGTTGCTGTCTTTCTGTGCATCTGTCACATCTTCATAGGGAACATCTAGTTTGGTTCCCATCGAAATGAACCACTCATCTACAAGGCGAAAGACCAATTCTTCCTGACATCGCCAGCAAACTGGATATCGGTGAGTATAGTCCTCTACTTTGTAAGTGAATCCCTTTTTAGTGAGATTATCGAAGATTGGTTGAGCGACAGCATTCACATGCATTCCCGACAACCAATCAAAACCATCAATGAAGATTCCATTGTCTGTAAGGGGTGCGATTATAGCAAGATCGAATTCCTTGGAGAGTTCAAAGTCCTCTGCTCCACAACCTGGGGCAACGTGTACAATACCAGTACCTTCTTCCTCACTTACCTCATCCCACAGAACCACTCTGTGTTTACCAACAACACCGCTTTCTATTTGAGCTGGGAGTTCATCAAAGGGACCATTATAGGTCCATCCCTCCAAGTCAAAACCTTGTAGCTCCTCTAGTATTTCGTACCTACCCTTCAACATATGTAGGGTGCCGCGACTAAGGTAGAAGATCTCCTTGCCCTGACGTACTTTCACATAGGTCAGTTCGGGACCAACTGCTGCTGCCACATTACTGCTCAGTGTCCAAGGGGTCGTTGTCCATATCAGGAGACTCTCTCCGGGATGGTCCACTAGCGGGAATCTCAATGTGATGCTTGGATGTGTCAACTCTCGGTAGCCCTCGGTGACAATCTCATGTTGACTGATGGCGGTTCCACATCGAGCACACCACGGCATCACATCTCGACCTTTGTATATCCAGCCCCTTTCATGGCATGACTTCAGTACTGTCCAGATAGTGTAGTTGTTCTCTTCAGAGAATGTGTAGTATGATCCGCCAATCTCGGGCATTCCAAGCCTTCCAACTAGCTGCTCTACTGTATCTGTGACTGGACCATCTACACCATCGATGGTCATGACTGCCAACGGGTCACTGCCCAGTGCATCATGGAGCTTCTGTAGAGTTTCCAGATTGTCCCAGTCCATCCAAAAACCTAGTCGGATGCTTTGCTCAGTCATCACTCTAGCATACTTCAACACACGCTGCTTACAGAGTATGATGAACTTCTCCAACCCATACTCTTCTATGTCTTGCTTGCCCTTGAAGCCCATTTCACGTTCAACGTTTACCTCAATCCAGAGGCCCTGACAGTCAAAGCCATTCTGATAGCGGGTGTGGTGTCCCTGCATAGCCTTGAAACGATGGTACAGATCCTTGTATGTCCGCCCCCATCCATGATGCACGCCCATAGGATTGTTGGCTGTGATGGGACCATCAATAAACGACCATCTCCGTCCTTTTGCCCTTAATTCCTTCAGCTTCTGAAAGGCCTGGAGATCTTCCCATAGCTTGAGCGTTTCAATCTCCTGGGCAACGAAGTCAACCTGACTGGGGACTGGCTTGAACATGTCTTTCACCGACCACTGTAGCTTTCAAACGCAACATAGCTGTTCGATGGATGCTGCAGCATCTTCTCGTACCGTTTTGAATATTCTTCAAAAATCGAACAAGCATGCAATCAGAGAATGGACTGGAATGACCTACACCCGAGCTAGTGAATTTGGCAATCCATCCTATTCTCACCTGTGTGCTCTTTGAGAACAGCAGTTGACCCCGTTAAAAAGCTTAGGCTAGTCGGACTTGACCACTCGCAAGCCACGCTGAGTGTTTCGAGTCACTTGAAACGGCCAAGACTTAATTGCAGCCGAAGAAACCCTCTGCGACAGCCTGTTTTGCAGTCGGCGAAGGTGACGACTATGAGTGCCCTTGAGGAGAGGTCAATCGGACAGCTTGCTGATCTGATTCTGAATGTCCGATGGCAGGACCTTCTAGAAGTCTGGGGAGTCATCAGGAAGAAGATGGATACTGACGGTCCTGATGCTGTCAAGTCCGGCTTTCAAAGTGCCACGCAACGATTCTTGGAGGGCCCTCTTGAGAACCATCTGGAAGTTCGTTGGGGTATGAACCTCTGCATGCATTGCAATGATGACAACATAGAGCAGAATGGAATCTCCTATGTGCAGCCCAGCGGAGATGGACTTGAATTCAACCAATGCCTAAACTGTCGGATTGGGATCCTGTACAACCTGGTCAGTGCAAACGCTAAGATGGATACCTATACAATCGGCCTTGGAAAGCCTGAACAATTCAACGGAATGTCATTCTTTTGGAACGCGATTGTCCCCGCCAACCTCGACAAGTTTCAGCCGTCGTACGAGGTCATATCCAAAGGCCAATGGGTGGGCACCGTATCGTTTGATGCTTCATACGCCCCGAGATTCTTGGCCTTTGAGAAGATGACCGCTTCGACGGAAAGAGATGCCGAAGAGCCGTGGACCTCAGACCTGTCCGATGAGATGAAGACGGCTGTGGATGCTTTTGTTGAAGCGGCCCGTCCACAGATAGATGTCGCGCTTGCGCTCAGATGAAGTTCTGGAGGGATTCGCACTTGCCTGAGAAGCTGGTCCGTGACAAGATACCAGAGATAATCAGAACTAGTGGTCAAGAGCCGACTGTACGCAACGCCCATGGCGATGAGCTCGACTATCTCATGAGAGCCAAGGTTGTTGAAGAGGCGGAGGAGCTCCTGTCTTCTGGAAGTAGCGATGAGATTGTTGACATTCTCGAAGTCATTGATGCTCTGCTCGAGTTGAGGTCAGTCGATCCATCTGCTATTGATGACGAGAGGCGCAAGAAGAGAAGGGACCGTGGCGGTTTCAAGAGAGGTTTCGTACTGACCATGGAAGATGGGTCCAGTTTTGACTGACCCCTTTTCATACTCGGAGTCATCGGACAAAGGTTATATTGAAGAATTCGCGGTGCCCATGTAGAATACCACCCCGTTTAGTGGTGGTTCCACATCGTGATTTTGGAGTGGAAAGATAATGGAAACCGAGAAAGTCGATCCAGTACCAGAGCAACCGATTGTTCATGAGGACACGGGAGAGCTCAAGAGGTTCCGGGTAGAGAAGTATCCGGTACGCAATCTGCCCTATCAGACTCAATCGATATGCCCTGACTGCCTTCTCGATAACGATGAGGTACGCGTCATTGATGCTACAGTGTATGAGGAAGAAGGCAAAGTCATGTACAAGAAGTCCTGTGAGGATCACGGGGAGTTCATCGACGTATACTGGGGCGACGCTGAGATGTTTAAAGAGGCCCAGAAATGGTGGTTCAAATCTGTGGGTCTAGACAATCCGAGGACGCAGACCGTCAAGGGCTGCCCTGAAGACTGTGGTCAGTGTCCTGAGCACAAGTCCCATACCGCTTTAGCTCTTCTTGATGTTACGAACCGTTGTAACCTGCGTTGTCCCATATGCTTCGCGGTGGCGGCCGAGGGTGGAGATGTGTTCGAGCCTGAGCCAGAGGAAGTCTTGGAGATGATGCGAAATCTCCGCAGAAACATGCCAGTTCCTGCGCCTGCAATTCAGTTCGCAGGTGGCGAGCCAACAGTGACTAAGCATCTTCCTCAGTACATCAAATGGGCGAAGGAACTAGGATTTCGACACGTCCAGATCGCGAGCAACGCAATCAGAGTGGGGAAGAGCAAGGAGTATCTACAAGAGCTACGTGATGCTGGACTGTCTACGATCTACATGCAATTTGACGGAGTGACACCTGAACCATACTTGGAGGCCCGCAACACGAATCTGCTACCTGTGAAGGAACAGGCAATTCAGAACGCCCGAGAAGTCGGAATGGAGTCATTGGTTCTTGTACCTACAGTTGTGCGTGGAGTGAACGATGACCAGGTAGGTAAGATCGTGGAGTATGCCGTAGAGAATAGTGACGTCATTCGATGTGTGAACTTCCAACCCGTAAGCATCACAGGTCGCATTGACTACGAGGCACGAAAGCAGATGCGTATCACGATTCCAGATGTGATTCATCTCATCGAGGAACAGACTGGAGGCAAGATTCCATCAGATGTATGGTATCCTGTGCCTGCTATGATGCCCGTAGGTCGTGCACTTGGCCTGATGAAGGGAAATCCTCAGCTCGAGCTGAGTACTCACTTTGCATGCGGAATGTCCACGTTCATTTACATCAACGATGAAGGCGACTACGAGCCAATCACAAATCTAATTGATGTCGACAAGTTTCTTGTCCTGCTAGAAGATATCTCGAACCTGTTTGCTGAGCAGAAGACTGGTGCTAGCGCCCGCGCAAAGGCAAAGCTAGCCGCAGGTCTCCGGCACATCAAGAGGAGAGGAGTCATCAGGGACCTGATCGGTGCGTTTCTGAACCGGGGAGACTATGAGTCTCTGGCCAAGTTCATGCGCCGCATCATAATGATTGGACTAATGCATTTCCAAGACCCATTCAACTTCGACTTGGAACGTATCCAGCATTGCGACGTGAACTATGCTGTGCCAGA
>CAYFTD010000151.1:0-1594 GCA_964345915.1 uncultured archaeon | reverse complement strand
TACTCAGCGAATTCATCGAAGGCCTCCTCGTCAAAGGGATCCTCAACGGTCATTATTGGGAAAGTCTTCTCCAAGTCAAGATAGAAGTCCAGAAGCTCTCCAGAATCCATTTCCCCTCCATCAATTGTGTATTTGCCATCCTTGTAGAATCCACTTGCCGCAGCATCAATTCCTAGAACCACATCTTTGCCGGGCTCATATCCAGCAGCTGTAGCGGCATCCAGCATCTCACTAAATGCACTGTGAGTATCTTTCAGTCCGAACCCACAGAAACCGCCCTCATCCCCCACATGCTTGGCCATTCGGCCGTACTTCTTAATCATGTTCTTGCCCAGAGTGTGGTATACTTCACTGATACACCTGACTGCCTCGAGAATGTCAGTAGCCCCAACTGGGAGTATCATGAACTCTTGGATGGCGAGATCATTCCCCGCATGGGTTCCTCCATTGATTACGTTTGAGTGTGGAACAGGCTGTAGGTACTTCTCATCCTTTTCGACGACATTCATTCTCAGATGTTCAAATAGTTCGATGCCCAAGTGTCTTGATGCAGCCATAGCTGTTGCCATTGAAACTGAGAGAATCGCATTTGCGCCAAGCTGGCTCTTCCCCTTGCTTGGATCAGTCTTCAGTAGAACTCCGTCCACTTCACTTTGGGACAGAGGGTCAACCGAGCCTACTGCTTTTGCGATTGTTGTATTGACGTTTGTGACAGCTTTTTGAACGCCCTTGCCGAGGAAACGTTCGCCTCCGTCCCTGAGCTCTAGGGCTTCCCTAACACCTGTGGAGGCGCCACTTGGAACCTTTGCAGTACCCATTGTGCCGTCGCTCAGAAAGACACGAGTCATGAGAGTCGGGTTGCCGCGGGAGTCCAGAATCTCTATCGCCTTAATCTTGTCAATCTTGACCATCAACGTCACCCTTCAGATGGTATACCTTGCTCTTGGGACCTGACGTGGGGAGGTCTCTAATGGGATTTATGCATACCCAATTAGTCGCTTGGGGGAGCCAAATCCGCCATCATTCGTTGGAATGTAGAAGTGCTGATATAGTGGGCATGCTCTTCCACCAGCAGGTTCAGGATTAGGTGGAGCTCATGGCAGCCAAAGGAACTCGCACGAAGATTGTGTGCACAATCGGCCCAGCATCAAGATCGCGGAAGGTTCTGTCAGGCATGATTGATGCCGGAATGGATGTAGCGCGGCTCAACCTCTCGCACGATATCCATTCAACGCACAAGAAGACATTCGACAAGATCCGTTCTATCGATGACACCATTCCAATAGTCTTAGACATACAGGGACCCAAGATTAGAATAGGTGAGATAAAGGAGCCATTAGATCTGGAAACTGGGGCAGAGTTTGTACTCTCCATAAAGGACTTTGTAGGCGGTGCCAAAAGGGCCTCAATCTCCCACAAGGACCTCCCACGAGATGTGAAGCTAGGAGATACGATAGCAATCAATGATGGCATTGTACGGCTAGAGGTCACAGAAATTGATGACGCAGAGGTCACTACTGTAGTGACACATGGAGGGCCCATCTCGAGCAAGAAGGGTGTGAATATACCCGGAATCAGGTTGTCCTGTGCCATT
>CAYFTD010000150.1:0-2452 GCA_964345915.1 uncultured archaeon | reverse complement strand
CGAAAAGCATGTTTCGCGGACGTCCCCTAGGATAGCCTTATTAGCAACTAGGGCTCATTTCACACACTCTTGCCTTAAGGGTGTGCAAAACATGGCTGTAAAGAAGAAATACCCAACATTCTTTGTGAAATCAGCAGTAAAGCAATTCGCAAAATCGAACAACATGATGGTTGGCAGCGATGCCTATGAGGCCATCAATACGAAGATTGGGAAGATGCTCGAAGCAGCGTCTGCCCGATGTAGGGACAACAAGAGAAAAACACTCAAGGCCTACGATTTCTAAGTCTTGAAGTGTCAGTTTAGGGCTGGGGGGCAACTAGTGTTGCCCCACCAGATTTCTCCCTTTTTTTTGATCACTCTCAAGAACTGACTAGGTTCAATCACGGGACTTCGCATTCTACTGAACAGCGGTGTCAATTGAGAGCTCTACCTGTGCAGTGTGTCTGAAGCTCACAGACACAGTTCGAACACTTCTGCGTTTGACAACCTTCTCCGTGCTGATGCTACTACGAACAACGTGAACAAGCAGGTCCTCCAGATTGTGCATAATCGTTGCCTCAATAATCTCTGGCCTTGGGTCAGAAGAAGGAGTGTCCCACATGAACTGGTAATAGGAGATTGCAGGGGCTGTGGTCCGATCTCGAACGTCGAGCAGCGTGATTCCCTTCGGTTCTAGGATTCGCTTGAGGTAGGTCTTCCGCCCGCGGAGCGGCCCTGAGAGGCTCAACTAGCTTCCTCCGATTCTTTTTCACGGTGTGTCTATGAACTATATAGATTGCGTTCGACGATTCAGTTTCGGAACCTGCTATTCGGTGGCTTCGTCTGACGCCGGTGTAATTATGCCGAAGATTTATATAGAAAACTGTACATTATTACAGTTAGTGTAACGACAATGACTGAAGACATTGAACGAATTAAGGAAGAGCTTAAAGAGATACGGAGGATGAAGGAGGACCTCCGTGAGGAGCTAGATGAAGTACGCCGAATCCGAAAGGAGAGTGGAGGCCGGCCGCCAAAGCCACCACACCCACGGCGCCCAAAAAGAGCGACAATCGTCGATCTGGGAGGTCTCACTGATAGCCTAGAGGACATGATGGAGGGCCTTGGTGATCAGATTCGTGAGTCGTTGAGGGGTGTGGAAGAGATTGGAGAGGCATTCTCGGGACCCGCACTCCATATCCGGTCAAAGAGAAAGAGAAGACAGGAGAGAGAAGATGAGAGGATTCCTCCAGAGCGTGTGGCCCGGATAGTGAGCCCCTTGGGAAGCGAAGAGAGACTCAAGATACTCGATTTCCTAAAGGACGGAGGTAAGAGCTTCAACGAGCTTGAGAACCACACAGGAAAGACCGGAAGCTCACTCACACATCATCTCAGTCCACTTGTTGAGGCTGGCTATGTGATAAAGGGAGAGGTTCGTGGCACCTACTATGTCACTGTGGAGGGTCGTCTCGCATACAGACTAGCACAGTGGTTGACAGGGAGAGTGGAGAGAGAACGGTCCAGAAGTGGAAACAATGGAAACGGAGAATCTGAGATTAGAATAGTGATCGAAGACGATGAGGACGAGCCATCGAAGGAGGACGACCTGCAATGAACGAGCTCAAGACTGAAGGACCCGTAATGGTCACAACTAGGTCACATGAACTGATCTCACACGAGAAGGCAGTACTCGAGCTCAAGGATGGCTGTGCTTGGGTCTATCTGGCTCACAAGGGAGAGAAACAAGGCATCGCATTTGCTGGGCCTTCCAGACTAGCAGTTGACGCCATCACCGAAACGGAGGCGGGCGCTTCTGGGGAATCGGTCACTGCCATGCTACAAGGAATCCAAATCTACTTGGGTGAAACCGGGCTCGAGGAACTGTCAAGAGAGGCTCGTGAATCTGATGTAGATGCTCTCGGTTTCGATGGGAGCACCGGATTCATTGATGATGTCACTGCCGCCATTCGGGACAAGGTGAACGGAGGAGGTGACAAGCAGATCCAACATCAAGAGGGCAGCTTGCTTCTTGGAACTGATTCCCATTCCAAGTCTATTGTCCTAGCCGTTGGAAAGAAAGGACTTGCCTTTGTTTATGACGAGAATGTCTTTGCAGTCGGTGACGAGCAATTGGTGCATGTAGGCAGGACTGGTGTCAGAGTCAGGGGAAGACAGGCGAGGCCAATCATAGTATGTTCGGACGGAATCATGGGGCTTGAGGCCCTGGAGAAGATTGGTCCTGCGGTTGGGGCCGTTATCAGTGGAGCATTGGAGAGCCTAGCTTCACTCAAACCTTGGAAGTCACTGAAAGCTATGCGTTCTATGCCTCCTGTCTGGGACAATGTAGACGATTTCGATTGGGACGATTAGACTAGGTCTGAATCTGTGGCCCCAGTGCTCTAGGTCGCAGCTGTAGCTCATAGAGTGAGTAGTACTTGCCACGCTTCGTCATGAGTTCTTGGTGTGTGCCTGT
>CAYFTD010000149.1:0-4523 GCA_964345915.1 uncultured archaeon | reverse complement strand
CATCAAGACTCATCTTCGCCAGTGCATACCCCGAAACTCAGGTGGGAGACAGTATATCAGAAGTGCTCAGCTTTCTTCTGAGTAAGGGTGCCGGAGCTGACGCTGATGACATTCAACGCATTCTTGGAGGCAACATTCTGTCCCTACTTCCTTCAAGGCCGCCATATCTGCCGTACATAATGAACAACTCTACAGTTGTTGCTGAGGGACTTCTAGGGAGGGCTTCTCTGAACGAGTTCGCAAGGATACTTCGTATTTTGGCGGCCCGCAAACTGCAGGTCATTGAGTCTTTTGACTATATGCTTTCACGAGAGGGCGGAGTTGTCCACTTCGACAATGTGGTAATGACCGTTAGAGACTCTCGTGACCCGTCTGCAAACGCTCTTGCTCTGTTGAAGGAGAGAGATGACTCGTTGAGGGTGTCTGGATGGAGGCAGTCCTTTACCGACAACATCTCGAAGAGAAGAGCTGATCTCTTCAGCACTCTCGTGAGGGCTGCGACGAGGGCCGAAGGCCCAATTCTTGATTCACCCTCGCACCTGAATCGATTCAACTACGCTTTGCTTGATTGCCTGAAAGTCCGAAATCCGCAAGAACTGCTATCTGCACTACATTTCGGCGTGAAAGTTGTTTCACAAGAGAGCGGCATTATAGCTATGTCTGAAGTTGATATGAGGGCTGTCGAGGTCGGTGAGAATGAGTCAATTCTTGCTCTCGAGGCAGGCACTGGACAATGGTGGGCGGGCAGCGCGGCTCTTGATGAGGACTGTCCTGTTCGAACAATAGGAGTGGCTGAAGAGGATGCCTTGCTGTTTGGACTTCGCGAGTCATCTATTGTGGATCTTGTCAAGCATGATGGCACCACCACTGATGTCGAGAAGGCGGTCTTCGCCCTCGATTCAGAAAGTGGTACTTCTATGAATGAACTCATTGCCTATGTGTATCTTCACGGTGATGAGATTAGAACAAAGTTGAATGGACGTTTGATTGGGAGGGGTACTAGGCTCTGGTTTGGAGGAAAGAACTCCAAGAGTAGCATGACCCTTGCCTATTCAGTACCTTCGCTAGAATCTGAAGAGCTGGCGAAACTGCCGGCTAAGGCCATCGAGTTCAAACCCTCGCAGGTGTTCAGACCAATCAATGTCGTATTGTGCATCTCAACAGGAGCGTCCATGGGTATCCGAGACATGCAGCTGAAGACTCTTCTTTCGACTCGAAGGAAGCTTCAGCCGTTCGTCAGCAATGTACCTGAACTGTCGGAGTTTCTTGCAGGGCTTGATCGGAAATCATCAAGGATCGAGATAGCTGCATTGGCCGCTTTACACTCTATTCAGAATCTCGCCACCAACAGAAGTGACGGGGAACTAGGTATTGTGACTTACTCTGAAGCTCCTGTGAAGTTCTCAATCCAGAAAGGAGATGCCGTCAGGACAAGTGTTCGTTTCTCGAACGAGCTCACCTCGGAAGAGGTCCTCGTTTCGACTATGTACAATGTGCTTGACACCATCGGTGAGGTCGGTGGTAGGTCGAGTGTGTCGGGGGCTTTCAGGTCTATTGCGGAGTTCCTTGAGGAATTTGGACCTCAGATGCCGACACTTGTCTTGATCTTCACAAGTGACATTCGTGAAGAGGTTGATGCCGCTAGGCCATTCTTGCAGGCCTTGACCTCGAAGGAACGACATAGAATCGATCTGTTTCAACTAGGCGAACCTGCCGCAATTGACTTTCAGGAACAGCTTGATGGGATCAACATCCATCTTCGCAATCTATCCTCATTCTCATCAGACGAGTTCGAGGGACACCTTGCAGAAGCAATAGAGAGTCTATTGCCTACGCAACATGATTAGAATCGCCAAGGCGACTCTGGAGGCTCTCTATTGAAGATAGTCGAGCTTCCAGAAGATCAGTTTCGAGCTCCACAAGTTCGAGCACTTTCCTAAGAGCATCAATCTGATTGACAAGAAGCTGAAGGCTGGCAGTTTCGTCCTCTTTTGAGGAGTCTGTGACTGGGGCGGAGTATTCCTCTGCGACAGTCAGCAGAGTGTCGTGAATGCTGTCGAGCCTTTTACCCACCTCCTCGATGGCCTTGATAGTATCCTCCATCGATTGCATACGGATGTCGAAGTCCCTGTTCGGCTCTCTTGGCAGCGTTGATTCACCCCTGTGCTACTTCAGAACCCTTGATGCTCGCTTCTCAATCTCCTCCAGTTTGGATCCCAGCTCCTCAAGACGGATGACAATCTCCTTGAGGCTCTTCTGAGCAAGTTCTTGGGTCGCCCTATTTCTGGGTTCATCAGGGGCCGCAGACGTCCTAACCCTCTGCAGCTCGCTAAATGCTTCCACTAACTTTCGAGCGCGAGCTTCAGTTGATTCTATTCTTCTAAGAAGTTGTTCTACAGGAACCTTGTCGAGACGCTTTTCAAGACTCTCAACTTGAATGGCTATTCCTCCAAGCGCAGACGATTCGATTCCTACCGGCGGAGTAGTTTTGACCTCAGGCTGAACTGACTCTTGTAGTTGAGCGTCCTCCACAGTGTCACTATCAGAGAGGCGGACAACTTCTCTGGTAGGCGTAGGAGGTTGGATCTTTTCCCCCTTGGCAAGCCAGGCGGGAAGAAGATACTTTCGAGTGATTTCTTCTAGAGGTTCAGAGGCAAAGATGGCAAAAGTGGCAATCCGCCTAGGTAAGTCCCAGATTGCAACCTCAGTTTCTTCATCTCTAACAAGCAGACAGCCTGATACTCCTTGTTTCATGGTCTGAAACAGCTCCAAATCCTGAAGCCATCTGCCGTAGAGCAAGGCAAATGCAGGAATCTGCTTGAGCTTCTCGGAGCGAAATAGGACCTCTCCTTCTGGGTCGTCCGACCTTCTCATCGATTTCTTGACCCAAGTGGCAGCGTCGAAATTGTCCTTTGGAATCTGCAGGCAGATGCCCTCGCGGACTTTCTTGTCGGAGAAGTCGGTCTTGAGTTGCTCGACGTAGTCTAGGTTTGGCTCCTCAAACTCGACTAGGAGGCAATTCCCCAGACCATAACCAATCACGAAGCGAACGATGTCATGCGGAGAATACTTGTCAGACCAAAAGGACGCAACTTGTTTGCCACCTGACGGTGAGCTCTTCAGGTCACTAAGAAAGACTGAGAACTTACTTCTCGTCAGCCCCCTCTCTCCTAGGACAACCAGGCCATATCTCCTAGGAGCATCCATGGCCCTATCAGACATAAGCCGGACTGATTGGTCTGTTGGAACGAAGTACCTCTCTTGGTTTGTCTTGGACCTTTGTGTGCCCTTGAAAGCTTTGGCGGTCAATCCTCGTTCAATCCATCCAGATTGAAGGCCGGTGTCCGGGAGCCTTGCGCAGAGATATCCGATTATCTCCCCACTCTTCTTTGATGCTTTGAGTCTAGCTTCAATCTCTTCATCCATTGTCAATCTTGATTCCCCTTTCAGTAGAGGCGTGTCTTGTAGATCTTTGTAGCAAGTGACTTGGACCCATAGAGAACCTGCACTCTAACGCTGGCTTTTCCTTTCTCAAATGACATAGGTACAAGATTCATCATTATGACCTGGTCCGACCCGGGACCAATCTCGTGCCGCTCATTGGTGACCTCAGAAACACCATCTTCTGTAATCAGCGTCACAATGATTCTGACTCCCACTACTGCAGAACTCGGATTCTTGACTCTCACATCATACTTGAATGGCTTGCCTGCAACTAGAGCATCAGGGACCTCGCTAGTGACGACGGTCAGACCCATCTGAGATGTTTCAAGAGGTCGACCCTTTGGCCATCGTGCTATCTTGCCCAGTTCAAGGAGACGGGAAAGAGAGGTCTTCATCTCTCGAAGCTTAAGATCGAGTTCTGAAGCAGCCTCCCCAACGTCAAATGCGCCGTCGTTGGCCTTGTAGTAGGAGAGGACCTTTCGGTCTGCTTCAATGAGGTCACTCATACCCTCAAGAATCTCTAGCATCGCATTGGGCAACTCATGTGCCTCCTGCAAGGAATAGTACCTTCCACCCTCAACCGCGTCTGCAATGCTCTTGAAGGAGTCACGGACCAAGGGGTTGCAGCCGCAAACAAATATGAACACCGTGGCTCCGTAGATTCTTTTGAGCTCCCGCACTTCGTTTCTTGGATCATGACCCTTTGGGCAACCGTCAGGGAAGTAGTCATCAGCAAGTTGATTGTACTCTCGACCATGTGGAGGAGCGTCACCGACCAATAGAAGCACCTTGTAGGCGTCTGGCTCCCATGAGAGGCGTGTCCTCGCATCATGAAGACCATCAGCCACGGCTTCTGGTGTGTCCCCACCTTCTGAAGGCTTGAGCTTTGATATCACCTTGTGAACACTCTTGATTCTACTGGTGAAGTCGGAGATTCTTGTTACGTAGGTCCTGTCCTGGGGAGGATGGTCTCTGTAGGAAACTATCCCGAACCTGATGCTCAGTCCTTTAGTGCGTGTGACGACCTTCTCAACAATGTCGAAGAGACTGTCTTTGACTGCTCGAATGTCGTCCTTCAT
>CAYFTD010000148.1:0-2641 GCA_964345915.1 uncultured archaeon | reverse complement strand
AAGCAGGTAATGATGATCACGGACGAAATTGTATGCTCCGCAGATCAAAAGATGTGGTCAGCTGCTCACATACTCCCCGGTCTCTGGACGGTGGAGAGCAATGCTATGATGACGGGAGCCTATGTAGAGTGGGTAATCGGTCTTCTCTGTGAACGAGCAGAGAATCCAGAACGATGCAGGGAGGAAACCTTTGATAGTCTATCAGAGATTCTGGAGAACGTGGCTCCCGGCAGCAACGAAACCTTCGCTGCTCTGGGACCGACGGTTATGAACACTCATCGGATAACCCAAATTCCGTTTGCCAGAGTTCACTTCCCTCAACCTGCGCTACCTAAGGTCATTCCGCTTAACTCTGCAAGTCTGATTCATGCGGTACTGGAGAACATTGCCTACTCCGTTCGGGAGAACTACGAACAACTAGTGGAGTTGAAGGAGTCGTCTGTTGTCAAGGCAGTCGGAGGTGTGACCAAATCGAACGTCTGGGTGCAGATTCTTGCAAACGTACTAGGTCGGAATGTCAGAACTCCTGTTCAGTCAGAGGGGAGTCTGCTTGGTGCGGCGATATGTGCTGCTCAAGGTGTCGGATGGTACTCTGGTCTTAGAGAGTCATCAGAGGCAATGGTCAGTTGGCAGGAAACGGTTCAGCCAGACGGGCGGATGAATGAGTACAATTCATACTACTCACGCTGGAAGGAGATATGGTCCTTGGGTGAAGAATGATGTATGAGAAGGAGAAGAAAGAACTTCTTGAGATTTGTAATGAGATGGTTGACCATGACTTAGTCATCGGATCATCTGGCAACGCAAGCCTGAGAGTCGGTGATCACGTCTTGATTACCCCAAGTTCCATTGCCTATGTGACAATGACGATAGAGGACATAATGGTTCTTGACCTTGAAGGCAACGTTGTTGAGGGTGAAAGGAATCCAAGTGTAGAAACTCCCACACACCTCGAGATATATCGTCAAAGAGAAGATGCGGGAGCAGTTGTTCATTCTCACAGTGTCTACACCACGGCGCTTGCCCTGCTACACATGCCACTGCCGCCAGTCCTAGACGAGGTTGTACCCAAACTAGGTGGCGAAATAAGAGTCACCTCCTACGCGATGCCTGGCACTACGGAATTGGCCAAGAAAGTTGTTGAAGCTATGGAGATGCGGAGTGCCGCGTTGATAGCGAATCATGGAGCAGTCTGTTGTGCCAAGACCATCAGAAAGGCGATGGAGAAGGCGATTCTTCTTGAAAGAACGTGCAAGATATTCCTGCTTGCCAAGCAGATTGCAGAGCCCAAGCAGCTGCCTGAAGAGGTTGTAGAAGACGAAGCCGACCTCTGGGAAATGATGCGTGATTTCTAGAGGTGGACGCCGTGAATGGTTACGTGGGTCAAATCCTGAGAGTGGACCTTGCCAGAGAATCCACTTCTGTCTTAGCTCTAGATGAGAAGATTGCGGAGAATTTCATCGGGGGCAGTGGATATGCAAGCGGGCTTCTGTACGAGATAATGGACCCAAGCGTGGAACCCCTGGGCCCCAACAATATGCTTCTGTTCATGACGGGTCCGCTAACTGGCACTGCAGCTCCCAGCACTGGCCGACTTGCTGTGTGTGGTAAGTCCCCTCTGACTGGCTTCTGGGGGGAAACACATGTTGGAGGTCACTTCGGCGCTTCTGTAAAGTTCTCCGGGTTCGACGGTATTCTTCTGACTGGTCGGGCGAATGAACCAGTCTATCTCCATGTCCGTGATAAAGCTCCAGAGATTCACTCGGCGGCGAATCTCTGGGGAATGAAGACCGATGAAGTGCAAGAGGCCCTCAAAAAGAAGTTGGGGCGCGTTCGGACCGCATGTATAGGGCCAGCAGGAGAGAACCTAGTCCGATTTGCCAGTATTGTGACAGACGAGAGAATCGCGGCCAGATGCGGCATGGGAGCTGTCATGGGGTCAAAGAACCTCAAGGCTATCACAGTAGAGGGAAAGCGGAAGGTAAGGATTGCAGATGAGGAGGGCTTCACAAAGCTCGCAAGAGAGTCGTCAAAGACTCTAGGTGAGGCAATGCATCATCTTCGGGACCAAGGCACGTCTCTCTACGTAGATGTTGGAATCATGTTCAACGACATGCCAATCAAATACTTCCAAGGAGTCGAGTTCGATGTCGACGCACTGAGTGCCACAACCATGAAGGAGTTTCTCACAGGTCGGACAGCATGTTACTCCTGTCCCATTGGATGTGGACGGGTAATATCACTTCCAGAATTCGGAATGAATAGAGTCGCCGGTCCCGAGTATCAGACGATAGCGGCTTTTGGCACTGGTCTCATGATCACTGACCTAAAGAAGGTGTCACTAATGAACCGACTCTGCAATCAGTATGGAATGGACACGATCAGCTGTGGAAGTACCATATCATTTGCGACTTACCTGAGTGATATCGGGAAGCTTGACTTAGACCTGAGGTGGAATGACCCCGACGGAGTAGTCGAGCTCATTCATGCGATTGCCAATCGAACTGAAGTTGGTGACGAACTTGCAGAGGGATCGAAGCGTTTTGCAGAGAAACATGATGTTTCCGAACTGGCCCTACATGTCAAAGGGATGGAGATTCCGAACCATGACCCTCGCGCATTTGCTGGGATGGCAACCGTA
>CAYFTD010000147.1:0-15018 GCA_964345915.1 uncultured archaeon | reverse complement strand
GTAGATGAAGTATGCATCCTAGACAGTTTTATCTAAGCGCACACACAGCCGGGATTAGAGGTTCTCACTTTGAGCAAGCTAGACGAGATTGCAGGTCTGCTGGACGAGATCGGAATCATATACTCTAAGGAGAGTAGTGGGCTACTCATGGTTTGGGACACAGCTCAGTTCGATGACCTGAAGGTTCTCATTCTCACAAGTCCGGACGAAAGTTGGCTCTTCATCACGGCTTTGTTCACTGATTTTGATAACATACCTCAAGACCAGCAGCACAAACTGATGTATGACATGTTAGTCTCGTCCTGGAAGGTCAATGGTGTCAAGTTCGTCATCACTTCTGACAACTACATCGCCGTTACTGCCGAAACCAACGACACAGACCTCACGGGCGAAGAGCTACGGACGCTGATTGACAACACTGTCGGTGCTTGTGACGTAATGGCCTCTTTCGCTCCTGGATACGGCAAATAAATTCCCAAGGCATTTGGGGCGTTCTAGCCCGGATTCAAGTTCACACCAATCAGGGATTCTCTTGAAGAGCTGGATGAAGAGTATTCCAGCTAGAACTCGAAACCTCTTCGTGCCGGCAGCTTGCCTCCACTAAAGTAATGCTTCACTTCTGTCATCTGCGTCACCAAGTTCGCGGCTTCCATGACCTCGTTTGAGGCATAACGACCGGTCATGATGAGCTCGACTTCGGGTGGCCTCATCTTGATGAGTTCTAGCTGGTCCTCAAGAGAGATTAGACCCCACTCGACAGCAACATTGATCTCATCAAGAATCAGGACATCACATCTACGTTCTTGGAGAGCCTTACGTGCCAACTCAAGTCCATCCTGTGCCATCTTGATGTCAATCGGGTCAGGGTTCTCTTTGTCCACGAAATCGATTCTACCTACTGGGACTATCGTGAAGTTTGGGATGGAATCTACTGACCTGAACTCGCCATAATTGACTTCGGTGTTCTCGTGACGTTCCGCCACCTTTGCCTTCATGAAGCTAATCATCAAAACTTCAAGACCATGACCGGCTGCTCGAAGGCCAGCCCCGAGTGCACATGTTGTCTTTCCCTTTCCATTCCCAGTGTATACCTGAACCAGCCCTGTTATCTCAGGCTTCGTCATCTTCACTTCTCAGTCCCCTTCATCTGTTTCAAGAGACCAGCCAACCTTCTCCCTAGTTCCATACTCGCATCAATGGCTAGAACATCATCTTTTGCAGAACGCCACTTGCCTTCATCAGTCTGCATGCTACCAGATCCAGATGTGCCGTGCTTAACGGGGCTTCCAACAGCACCCACAACAATCATACCCTGTCCCAAAGCATAGCGATTGAGGACGTCAATCACGTGTTCCTGACCACCGTATCTGAGTCCAGCATATGTAATTGCGCCAAACAGTTTGTCTTTCAGCTGATGATCCAACATCTTCAGAGTTCTGGAGCGATCTATGAAATCTTTCAGGACTCCAGGTACGGAAGTGAAATAGGATGGTGCTGCTATTATTATGGCATCGGCTTCAGTCATCTTCTCTTCCAGCTTGGGCATATCGTCATGTTCATTCTCAGGACATGGACGCTGTCGAACGCAAGCATCACAGCCTGTGCAGTGACGGATATTGAAATCCGTGATGTCAAGTAGAAGCGTGCTTGCCCCCTTTTCTTCCCCTTCGGTTAGAACGTCCGAGGCAGCCTCGAGAGCCTTAGTGAGCAGAAAGCGTGAGTTCGACTTCTCACCCCTGGGGGAACCATTGATACCTACAATCAGCATTCAGGTCACCAGAGAAGGCGTTGAGAGTCGGTATCATTTAGAACTTGTGCTCCGCTTCGAGAGTGCATTGTCAAGAGCGTCAGCTATCTCGCTTACCGCTCTAACGGCGGTTATGTGACTCTCATCCTTGTGTGAGGAAACTGCTACGGTCATTGTGCTGACTCTCAACATCTGCACGCTATATCCCATTATGTCAGTTGACGTGGGCACCATATCCATTACCGGTCGTATGGCGCCACTAGAGATCTCCACCTTGAGAGTCGAGAGGTGACTATCAGGGATATTGCCTAGAAGCATCCGGCCTCGAGCATCAAGGACTCCCGCGTAGGCTACCTCATGTGTTTC
The DNA here is from genome assembly GCA_964345915.1 of uncultured archaeon. Classification (GTDB taxonomy): domain Archaea; phylum Asgardarchaeota; class Thorarchaeia; order Thorarchaeales; family Thorarchaeaceae; genus SMTZ1-83. Next base: position 12,905 of record CAYFTD010000147.1, on the reverse strand, counting down.
AAGAGATTCTGAAACAATGCTCTCAATCTGTTCCAAGACTTCCTTGGATGGAGCTTCAAGATCAATTCCAAGGTATTGACCAACGAGATAGTCAATCCCCTCGATTTCCCCGATGTCACCAGTCCAAGATTTGATGAATTCGCCGTATTGATTTGCGATTGCCCGGCCCAGTGAAATCATCACCTTCTTCAATGCAACAAGATTCTCGTCAACAGTTGTGAAGAATATCACCGCGAAGGAGTCAAAGAACAGATAGGACCAGAGATTCCCATTCTGCTCAAGCGTATATACTCTATCACTTGATGTACCACTGCTGGAATGAAACAGAGTAGCGCATGCACTGACATGAGCGGGAAGGCTAGCCTGCGAAACTGGGGTTCCCTCCTCGAAGGACTGGCCGTAAATCGGCTCCCCGTCGTTCTTAATCAGATAGGCTCTAAGTATCATTCTGACTCCCTGGCAAACAATAGAAGGGCCACTAGGCGAATCATAAGCGTTCCTTGTAGATAGTCTTTCGGCCTTTGGAATCCGTTTCCAGGCCACCTTTTTGAATGCCTTTTTATGACTCATTGATGCTGTCTTGCTGGGTGCGACATATTGCCGAAGAAGAAGAAGGCAGAGCGTATCAAGAGAACGCGATATGACATCTACGCTGAATTGATCCGTGTCATCTACATATACGGCTATTGTCCGCTCACACGGGCAGCTAGGTCCACCAACATGCCCGTCGACAGGGCGAAGGAGTCCATAACGGAGCTAATGGAGAGGGGGCTCTTGGAGGAGGACGATGACGAAGGTCAGAGAGTCTACTCTGTCACAGTCAGAGGACACCAGTACCTTGAGCTATACAAGAGGATGGCTGCGTTAGTTGGAATCCCAGTCCCTGAACCGATTATCGGAATGTGACCTTGACCGGGGAGTGCTCGAAGAGTGTCGCTTCTGATAGTAACAATAGGTGACCCTCAATTGTGGTTTCGCTTTATATACGGAATCAGGGTTGCTTCACTTGGAAGAAGACAAGGTGAACGTCAATAATGACGGAAAGACAAGTGTTCAAGAAACAAGAAACAGTTGAGCTTGGAACTGCTGAGGGCGATGTAGAAATAGAACACTGCGACTACATCGTGCCAAAACAGGGAAGTGAGATCGTAATCGCCAGAGTTCTGAGGATTAAGGGTGATACCGTGATTCGAGGATCACTGAAGGCTCACGAGCTCACGTGCAAGTCAAACCACACAATCACTGTAGAAGGTGACCTCAGAATTGAAACGGTAGTCGACATAAGGAGAGGTAGCCTCCGTGTGCAGGGATCAGCTTGGGCCCAGACGATAACAGTTGGTGACTCCTTGCGAGTTGACCGTGACCTAGAATGTAGCTCAGCCAAGGGAGGGGGTTCAATAAAGGTTAGAGGAAATGCAAAGGCGCAGAGGCTATTCGGTGGAGGATCCGTCAAGGTAGAGGGAGATGCAGACGTAGCTAGAATCACTGCTGGTGGGTCTGTCAAAGTAGAAGGTCGTATTGAAAGCGCTGAGGTGCGTGTGGGAGGATCTGCGAGGGCATATACAGGTCACATTGAGAAGGTTCAGGTGGGAGGCAGCTTCAAGTCCGACGGCGCAATAGAGATTGACGAGATAGAGGTGGGAGGATCCGTCGTTGTGGGTCCCGACTCCACAGTTCAATCAATAGATGTAGGTGGGAGTTTCAGAGCGGGAAACAACCTGACTTTCGGAGATATCGACGTAGGAGGTTCTGTCCGTGTGGATGGTGCTTCCAGGGGCGTGTCAATAGATGTCGGAGGAAAAGTACGCACCGGAAGTACGTTGACTCTCAAGCAGAATTTGGAAGTAGGCGGCAAGGTAGAAGTAGGTGGAGATCTCAACTGTGAGAAGAAAATCAAAGTAGGAGGCACTGTGGTAGCTGATGGCAAGATTAACACCTATCGAATCATCGTGGGCGGTCTGATTGATGCAGAATACGTCAAGGCAGACGGTTTCAGAATTGGCCGAAGAGCCGAGGTCACGTGTCCTGTGGAGGCAAGAGAGATACTGGTTAGAGAACAGGCAAGGACCAAGTCTCTCTATGGCGATGAGGTAAGAATCGAAGAGCGTGCTAGAATCGGCAGCATATATGGCCGTACTATCTACTTGGAGCGCGATGTAAGAGTGGAGGGAGAAGTCCTCTATACAGAAAGACTGGAAACAGAGAATGGTGTCGAGTTCCGTCAGGAGCCAAGAAAGGTGGATACACTACCTCCTCCAGGTCAAATCGGATAGTAGACAAATTCCAATCTCGGAAAGACTGGCCTGCAGCTCCAAGTTCGAGTAGCCTCATGTCGGCAGGGTCTTCTCAAGTTCATGGAAGATCAGACGTTCGAGTTCGAGAAGCTTATCCTTCTGTGTCGTGTCAAGAGCATCCAGCAATTGCTTCCGACAAGCTAGGATGAAATCTGAGTCTGAGCCTTTCTCACGAAGCGAAGCGATCCCTATCTTTTTGTCAGCGATTCTTTCTGCCAATCTTTTCATCGCGCCAGCGTTAACGCTGCCTACCTCTATGACATCAATGTCAGCAAATCGAAAGACATCTGACTCGGTTCTCTTGCGCAAAGGTTCAGGCAGCTCATCAGTAGCGCAGTATTCAATCCCGAGCATCAGCCTCTTTATTTCATGCGAATCACTGTCGGTTTCGAAGAGGCATCGTATCGACCGGGCCCAACGGCCACCCACAGCCTGCGCGGACACCCATTTCCTTTCTTTTGACTTGGACTGTGTCACAGCGTTCATGACTAACATTATTCGCTCGTAATTCTCCTCATAGAAGCCGAGAGCATCATAGCAGTCTATGTAGACTCTCATCGGTCCTTGACCACTATCCATCAAACGTCACCAATCGATATTCTGTGAAATACAGCTCTTGTGATGACTATGCCCCAACAGATAAATCCAGTGATACTCCTCTCTCGAGAAGTGGATTTGACAGAAGAAACTGAGAGATGAACAATGAGCTTCCTCAGAAGAAAAGGACCAAAGATCAAAGTCGAAGAGATCGAATCACTTCTCCAAGACTCCACTATTCTGGAGTTTGCGGGCAGTGGTGACCCCCATGAGGAGTATGGGAAGGTAAGGCTTCTCCTAGAGAATCTGAAAGCATGTCCTCCAGACCTCCTGCTTTTCGATGGAGACTACCTTGCTGAACCAGCATATCTGAAAGCGGGAGAAGACCTAGCAGCCATTACGCAGGAGTCGGTGACGAAACTCAAGAATCTCCTTGAACTCCTACTAGATGCTCCATCACCCTCTCTCTGCGTTGCTGGGAACTACGAGATTCTCGGCAGTACCTATGATGCTGTGGAAGCCATTTCCTCAGACAGATTAGTTGATGTTGGATGCGACAAGACATCTGAGCCCCACAGGGATCAGATTCACGAAGATCCAGTCTTCATGAATCTCAACACTGAAAGAACCACGTGGGCTGGGGGGACTTACGAGATTGGAGGTTTTACCATAGTCGGGGTGGAGGGATCGAACCCGATAAACTCAACTTTTCCAGGTGAGCGAACAGAAGGCAATCTCAAGTGGGCCTTTGCCGATTCAGTTTCCAAGACTGGCGCCGCACCTGAGAAAGTCATAATTGTCACTCATAGTCCGCCATTCGGCTACAGGGACCGACTTGGTAGGTTTGGTGTTCCTCCGCATCTCTGGGGTGCACAAAAGGGGAGTGTCGCCCTTCGCAACTTCATTGACTCTCAGAAGCCCTTTTTGGTGCTTGTGGGCCACATTCACGAGGCATTTGGAGTGCACATTCGCTCAATAGACAGAAACACAGGTGAAACGCAGGACACCGTCATCGATAGGGACTTTGGAAATAGAACAAAGCTCCTAATCGGATATGATACGGAGAAGAGTCAGGTTTCCATCACACTCAACAAAGGAACTTTAGAATACTGGAACTGGTCAAGAGTCCGCATCGCCGAAGAAGGGACTCGTCGCCTGGTTGACATCGAGGGAGAATGGCTGGACAGGAAAGGAAGGAAGAGGCCTTTCAAGAAATGTGACGAAGTAGTGGACATCGACGAAACGGTCACTTCCTTGTTGACCTAGCAGAGGATCTTCAGCAGTTCACGCCCAACAGAGAGTCGATAGTCTTCAATCGGTGCTCTTCCTGCAACAAGTCGAAGGCAATAATGAGCCTGGCTGCGTGTTAGGCTTCCCTAATGCTTCTTCTAAGCCCTGGAAAGACCCAGCGACGTGAATCGTCCTTAGATTTCGCCATCTCTTGCTTCTCGAGCCATTTTAGCAGCGTAAGAATCTTGTCCCGCGGCAGGCCTGTTTCGCGGCGTATTTCCTCGAGCTTTATCGTTCCTCCCTGGCGAGCAGCAATTAGGATTATCTGTTCAGTCCGTCGCAGGTCTCTGATTGGCACCACTATGACGAGCAGAGCAGAGAAAGAGAGAACGAGGCTTGAAACTATGCTGGTCACACCTTCATCTGTCGGTCCAAGGATAGCATAGATCCAGACTCCCGAGGCCATCATCCCAATGATTATTACTGCAGCTAGGGCGTAGAAGCGTTGCCGCCTCCGCCTCAGTTTTCTAGTCAACTTCTCAGTTTCTGCTGTCATCTCTCAATCACCCAGCGAAAAAAAAAGGGGAGAAGGGTGGTATAAGTCACTTGGGGCGACGATACCACATAATGTAGATAAACAGTGCAAGTACCCCGTATGTAAATGTCATACCTAACACGTATGACATTGCAGCTAGGATATTTGCACCGATAATTACTAAGTATGCAGCGAGTACGCCACCAATGATTGCTATAATCACCAGCAGAATTACTCCACCCATCAATCCAAACCGCTCAAACGGGCCGAAGATTATGTCTCCCAGACCCATTGTCAGTCAACCCCCTTCATACGCCATAGTACTATCGCGAAGACCACAACGATTGCGAACCAAATGAATGGGATGAGGAACACCCCTGGCGCAGATCCTGGGTCAAGTCCGATATCTCCCGGCAGATAGAAGCCCTGCATGAAGACAAATGCGAGGGCGATGATTATCCCTACGGGGGATACGATCTTCACGACCCATGAGTACCACGACGGAAGTTTGAAGTCTCCCGCCTCGTTGGCCGCATCGATGATTTTCGCGCCTCCCCAGACCCAGCCCATTATCAGCATCATGAAGAGTGAGATAATGGCCAGTCCGAAGAACTCTACGTAGTAGTCGAAAATGTCTAGGAGGTACAAACCCCATGTAACGTCGAATGCACCTGCACTTCCTGGAGCCTCAATCCATAAAGCGAACGGAAGTCCCATCAGAAACAGGACTATTACTGTGATTATCACCGTCCGTGAACGGGGCCAACCAAACTTGTCCATCACAGCAGTGACAATCGCCTCTAACAAGGAAACGGCGCTCGTTATCCCTAGAAGCACCATCATTGTGAAGAACACGACGCCTAGCAGGTTACCGCCGACTCCAGTCATCCCTCCGGGCCATGCCATGAACGCAAATCCGGCTCCTCCAGCGGGGCCGGCGGCCAAGAGACCTGCTGTTGCAGCAATCGGGAATATTGCAAGTCCGGCAGTAAAAGCAAAGGTTGTGTCGAGCAGGCTTGTGGTCACAGCACTATTTGTAAGCTCTCCTCGCCGAGGCAAGTAGCTTGCATATGCTGTAAGAACACCCATACCCGCGCTGAGCTTGAAGAAGCTCAGACCCGTTGCTTTCCCAATCATTTCTGTGTAGTCAAACTGCACTCTTGTCGGATCGAGATAGAAATCAATTCCTTCAGCTGCGCCTGGCTGAGCCAAGGCAGTGAGAGCCATGCCAATGATGATTATCCACAACAGTGGGAAGAATATCATTACTGACCTCTCAATACCTCTAGTACCGAAGTAGTCGATGATGAATATGATGACCCACACAACTACCAACCCCACTAGCGTGAGTGGGGACAAGAGCATATTCACAAAGAATCCTGGCTGATCGAGGAATGTCGACGCACCCATTATTCCATCAAGTGGTGCCATTGTCGCCGCGTAGCCAACATAGACTGCTGCCCAGCCGATTATGACTACATAGAACGAACAGAGGATTGCAGTGTTCACGAGTGTGAACCAGCCGAGAAACTCACCTCCAGGGTGAATTCGTTTCAGTGCACCTGGGAAACCTCGTCTAAAAGTAGCGCCTAGTACGAACTCCGTGAGTACCACTGGAATTCCAATCAGCGCAATCAAAACGAGGTAGATGAGGACGAATGGTCCTCCACCAAGGCCAGATACTTTGAACGGCCAGTTCCACACGTTTCCGAGCCCGGTCATTGAACCCCAGACAGCGAATATGAATCCCATCCGGGTAATCCATGTTTCACGGGCTACCTCCATTTCGACTGTACTTTCTTCTTCTCCCATTCTTAAAACCTCTAAAGAACGTTGAAGAACAAACGTAAAGAGAAGGTTACAGACGGCAGAATAAAGCGTTTTTGGTGGACCTGGGTTGCGATTCCCATCGTATCGACTTCAGTTACTTTCCAAACCGTAACAAACGCGATACCTTCCAGTTCCCAAATGTATTAGGAATCAGGAGAGAATTCCGTCTACGACAAATCACGAATTCACGGAGCTTTTTCATGCCTTCATTTGAGAATCCGTCATAGCAGCTCCTTAATGCGCAGTTATCCTGGAAGGTGCCTTCCTCATTCCCTCTTTCTCATGTCATTTTCGAGAGCATTTACGAGCTTCTCCAAGTTCTCGCCGCTCAAGAGTGAAGTTTCGTAGTATTCCTTGAACTCGACAAATCGTTCTACCATATCAATGCCGTTCAGGGCCTCGACTTTTCTGTCCAGGTCGCTCTTATTGCCTACAAGATAACAGGTGGGCATCTCAGCGTCCCACTCTGTGAACAATGTTCGGATCTCGTCATACCATGCCTTGACTGAGAGAAAGGATTCGAAGTTGTCAAGAGAAAAGAAGAATACAATCACGTCTGCGCCCCTTAGGGCTGTGTGAGGAATGTGGTCAAGAGGGTGAGCATCTTTCACGCGCTGACCTGCAAGGTCTATGAGTTGCACTTTTCCGACCCCAAGGTCCGCTGAAGCAAAATCCATGTACGGGGTTCGTTTTATAGGATTCTCACACACACTCATCTCGCCTGATGAAAGGAATCGTGCAAAGGTCGTTTTGCCTGTGCCCCCGTCACCCACAAGGCAGAACTTGAAGATGTTCCTTGATCTCTTGATCCTAGCCAGAAACTCTTCTCTTGATTCGGGTTGATCCATGCAGCCCACCTATCCAGGTTTGCCTTGGAATGCCTTCCGAAGAGCTGGCACTCGTTGGATTAGATTAGGAGCTAGAATCTCAAGCTCTTCGCGTTTCATCCTTGATTTCAAGTCATTAGATGAGTTGGACGTCAACACTTGATTGATCACGGACTCCATGAAGTCGACCTCTGAAAGCTGTGTAGCCCCAAGTACTACAGTTTCCGTTAGAGCACTCTCTAGATTCTGTGTGAGCTCATTCAGTAGGTTTCTCAGTGAATCCAACTCTGTTGAAACTAAGGTGACAAGAGCTCTGTCTTCTGACGCGGGAATTGCACGTAGCATCTTTACGAGATTCTTAGCATAGGCCAGAGATTTTCCTTGGTACACCGTTCGATTCCTGAGTTCGACTCGCGGAGTTTCCGGTAGAGCAGTGATTGCTTGTCGAATCAGTCCGCTATCCAATGGTCCCATGACACCATCTTGTGGGAATGGGTCTTTTCGATAGATTTCCACGAAGTCCTCAATGAGATAAATCCATGGCTTTGTTTCGTAATCATTGAGAGAGAAGAGTCTCGGAAGAGTGCGAAGCCAGATTTGACAATCCTCCTCCTCACCACATATCAAGAAGCTCTTGCCTCTTAGAGTCGTCGAGAGAACCTTTGAAAGATCGTCACCAAAACTAAGAATTCGACGAAGGTCATCAAGTGTGTTTGTGTCGATGCGCTTTGATTCTCTCTTGGCAGAATGCTTGTGCCCGCGATATCTGCCATCGCCATCGACAACAATGATGTTGACGTGAATCTCACCATCACTGCATTCCGATTCAATGTTGTAAGTATCCATCTTGCCAATGGCACTATCAGGTACAGGTTGTCTATCTACCACCCTGATACGATCAGAAGAACCAACCACAATTCTCTCACTGCAGACGCCACATTGAAAGGATATTGCCTCGTTGGACAACTCGAATACACGTCCATATCGTCTACTCTTGGCAAGCCGGCTCACAGATTCACGGAGTCCAGAGTCCCATTCATTTGGTTGATAGACTTCTAATAAAGTGTCTTTGGATGAACCAGAAGCATCGAGCCGGATTCTCGGCCGCATATACACAGTCATGAAGCACCGACTTGCCCCAAGAATGCAGATTCGCACTGGTAAGTGATGGACCTAAATGTGAAGACATGCGGAAGACGCAGACGACTGCGTTGGTTCATGAACTGGTTGACTACTCCTTTCGCTTGAGAACAAGGATTCTTCTCTGCGAATCAGGGCCATAGGACTCTCCTTTGAAGCCGCCCAATTCTTCCAGAACGCGTAACCCATCATCTTGATGAGCAGGTCGGCCTCTCTATTGAAGATGATGGCTACCTCAGACTCAACTCTCCTTGTTTCGACCTCTTCACCTTGAGGTGTCTTTACATCGAAGACCAGGGACACCCGGATCAACTGTTCCACAGGGTCGGGATTGATGATGCCTGTTCGAGAAACCCGACTTCCGTCAGCTAGAGAAACTGCGTCATCCTTGAACTCCACTCTGCGTAGATTCAGGGCGCCGGGATACAGGTCAAGCAAGAAGAGCCCGTCAGGTCGAATATTTTTCCCAATACTTCGAAGCACAGAGAGCTGCTCCTCTGAGGTTGTGGCATGGCCGAAAGACGCTGGTATGATGACGAGTGCGAATTCCTGGTCCAGTTCGAAATCAGTCATGCAGCCTTCCACGATTCTTACTCTAGAAGCTATATCTAGAGGAACCTCCTCAAGTCTGCTTCTCGCCACTGCTAGCATAGATGGTGACTTCTCAAGCGCAGTCACCTCAAACCCATTGCGAGCCAATTCATACGCTACTCGACCAGTGCCCGCTGCAACATCAAGGATTGGAGACCCTGTCTTCCGGGCATAGTCAACATAGAATGGGAGATCGGAATTGTCTGCGAAGAGATCGTAGAACTCCGCTACTCCCTCGTATCCTGACTGAAAACCCGCGGTTGAGTTTCTGTCGCTCATTGTACAACCACAGCTTCTTCGGTTATGCCTCTCTTCGATATCAAGGATTGGTAGAATGCCCTGAACGCACCTGACCTATGCAGCCACACCGGTGGAATCAACCACAATAGGCTCTTCCATGTGATCACGATATCGGTCAGGAACAGGATAGTTGTGGAAGGAATGTGCATACCAACGGTTCATCATATCTTCGAGTTCTCTATTGATTCTATCCCAGAGAGCATCATTCAATTTGGGTTGGACAGACCATACCCTTCCGTGGGGCGTCTTCCCAATGACACCTTTCTTGGACACTTGTTCACCTCCCAAGAAGGTAAGATAGGACTGCCCAAACACCTTGATTATCCGCTCAGGGTCGTCAGCCAGATTGACCTTTGCAGGGTCTAAGTCATAGACTGCGATATCTGCGTCCGCTCCTACTCCAAGGTGGCCTTTTGTGTCCAGCCCCAGAATCTTTGCCGGGGCTGCTCGAGTGGAGATGGCGATTTCATAGATATTCCATTCACGGTCTATCTCGGCCAGGGTAGACCGTTCAGTTGCATACTTGTGCATCTTTTCCATCCATATGTCCCGCTGTTTCTTGCTCATCAACCAAGAAAGCACTAGAGGATACTTTGTGAATGGTCCTGCATTGGGATGGTCGGTGCTCATGATGACTCGCCAGACATCCTTCACGCTCAGAGCAAACTCCAGTGGAATTGCCCATTGTACTGCGTTGGCTGGAGACTTAGGGTCAAATGTATAGGGCACAACGCCAGCACCACCTGGCATCTCCACGTCTACTGCTATGTTCGCCCACTTCCCTTTGGTCATCTGGAACAGTGTGAACTGGAAGGGGCCATCGCCTGTCATTGTGGTGGCAGGACCGAATGTGATTTGGCCAAGGTCTGCGGTGAAATGGTTGTTCTTGTTCATGTACTCGGCCAGTTTGAGACCGCCAGATGCAACCCATCTCCAGTCGGGTTTCGCTTTCTCGTCATCAGCCATGTCCAGGGATTCGAACGACATGTGTGTGAGATGCACGTACTGCTTGCGCCCCTTGTGGCCCTTGATTCCCTTCAGGGCGTCTAGCTGCGCAATTGTGGTTTCTATGTTGCCAATTCGACCAAGGTTGTTGGGATGCAGATGCATATAGTGAGGTAGACCTAGAGCCTCCGTTGCTTCACATAGATACCTCATTATCTCTCTGGGCGTGATGCCCCAATCAGGAACCTCAGTATCAAGCTCTCTCACATTCATGCCATGAGCCCACGCGTAGGTTCCACCTGGGTTCACAACCTTGACTCCCAGACCACCCACTTTCTGCAGTACCCAAGCAATGTAGGCTGCCAATCCACTGAGATCCTTCTCACGGACATAATGGAATGTAATCATACTATTGCAGAAGAGTGGAAGTAGACCCGAATCCAAGTTGGGCAGGTCTTCAAGTTCCTCCCAACTACCTAGACCCTTCAAGGCAGGAAGAGCAGGCTCAATTGCAGTTGTATATCCCATCGCAGAGTAGCGATAGCCCAGAACGTAGGAGTTTGGCATAGTATATCCAACGCCCCCTCGAGTGACCTTGGTCTTGGGGACAGGGTCAATCCTGTGGTCCTCAGGACACATGGCCCTCCCAAAGCCGAGCTTGCTGCCGACAATGTGAGAGTGCATGTCAACACCTCCGGCCATGACCATACGGCCCTTCAGATCAATCGTCTTTGCCTTGCCCTCAGTCTTCTCGACAATCTTGCCATCTGCTATCGAGATGTCCATGATCTCTCCATCAATCTTGTTCTTCGGATCGTAGACCCGACCGTTCTTGAGAATGATATTACCGGCCATCACTTCACCACCTTCTCCAGTTTCTCGTGTATCATTCGTAGCACATCTCTGTCAGGCAGAACTCCGTCAGGTGGATCTACAACCTTCCTCAGATAGAGAGGGAGCCCATCCATTCTGACAGCAGCGCCATCGGACTCGATTCCAGCCAACGCTGCAGGGATGTTGACTTCAGCCAGCAAGGAGGTCATGTTGCGCTTGGGATCTATGTTGATTATTGGTATGCCAGCCATGTACCGAACCGCTTTGCGCGGAAAATGCGCCGCAGGGTCTGCAGCTATATTCAGCAGAGCATCGGGTTCACCTCGGGCGAGCATGTCAACTGTGGTGTATTCTCCAGGTTGGTACCTTGGATATCCTCTGGCATAGTCCACAGCAAAGGGATATCCGGTCTGCCATGTAGACGTCTTGTTCGCTCCGGCCACATTGTAGTGGCCGCGCATGGGCATCATGTTCCACTTGCCGTAGGAGTTCAAGTCTTGAACCAGCCGGATAGCTGCATCCACATTTCTATGGCGCCCGGCTGATTGAGTTAGTCCAAGTCCAAAGAACAGAATCCCGTACTTCGCACTCTTCAAGGCCTCTGCAATCTCAGCAATCCTCTCAATGGTGAGGCCTTCGGCTTCGGTCACATCAATCACATGGCCTCTCAATACTGCCCTGAGGGCGCTAATGACCTCTAAGTCTCTTCCAGGAGCAATCCTAACGAACTCATCTGCCATATTGGCAGTTATGGTCTTTCGGATATCAAAGACCCATATCTTACGATCAGCCCTTGGATCCTTGATGTACTCGCCTTGAGTCCGAATATACCGGCTGATATGTCTAGGATGAGCAAACTGTGGGTTTGAGCCCCAATATACCACCACATCTGCGCGATGCTTCACCTCTGCCAATGAGCCTGCGGCCTCACCTGACTCTTGAGTCCCCATTATCGTAGGACCGTGACAGACTGAGGAAGTGTTGTCAACGACACCTCCAATCGTTTCCGCAATCTTGTAGGCTTCTCTGTGAGCATCATTTTCAGTAGAGCTAAGCCCGTAGACAAGCGGGCGCTTGGCACCAGCAAGGATTTCGACCGCCTTGTCAATTGCCTCTTCAAGAGAAACCTCCACGTGTGTGTCACCTCTCTTGATTGTAGGCTTGGCAATACGATCTTCATGATGACTCAGGAACTTGGCCTTACTAATGGCACAACCCATCTCATTCTTGGTGATCTGGGTGCCTTCAACCTCAAGCCTGATGTCGTCACACAAACAGCCACAGAAAGGACAGACAATGTGCTCGAAGACCTGAGTTTCTTGATTCATCTAGGATCCCTCCACCATTTGCTTGAGAAGTTCCTCAGTGTTGAGAACCGACTGACTCTTCGCCGGAAACAGCTTAGCGTCCAGTGCCTTGAAGGCGGGCATTCCGCTCTCAAGAGTGTCTGAGTCCGTGACTGCATTCGCATATGGTCCACAAGGGATGAATGCAACTCCTGGTTCAGCTCTTCTGTCTAGGCTGCTATGCACCACAACACTGCCGTATACGGTTTCGACACGTACAGGATCACCTGCCTCAATTCCAAGGGACTCCAGTGTGGTACTATCCATCTCACAGATGGCCACTGCCTCAATGTATTCTCGATTGAGCTTTCCAAGTTCCATTCCCTTTCCCTGTTTGAGGGTTCGACCCGAGGTCAAGACGACGTTGATACCAACAATGCTCATCGACAACACCGGCCACGAATTGAGAAATCGTGAAAAAAACCAAGATATGAGTGTCTTGGTGTCCACAGGAATATCAGAACGAATCACCATAGAGGTCCTATCAGACCAATAA
>CAYFTD010000146.1:0-3759 GCA_964345915.1 uncultured archaeon | reverse complement strand
TGGCGGCCATAGGGGCCAGTGTCTACCCGAACCCGTTCCGCTCTCGGAAGTCAAGCCTGGTTCCGTTGCAGGAGATGTGCGCTGCGCGAGCGCGTGACAGGCCTGCAAGCTGCCACATTCTCCTTCTTCAGTGCTACTGTTCTCGGGTACCTTCCCTGAGAGTCGTATCCGAAGAATGTCGAGATAGCAATGGTTAAAGGACGACCGATAACAGGCAGGATGATTTAGATGCAGTTTCCGGGTCAAGAAGGCGATTTCGGCTGGATTTTCAACATACTCTTCTTCGCATTCTTCATAGGCTACATGCTGTACGGTGCCAAACTACAGATGCGTATGTGGCTTGGTCAGATTCGTGCAGGACTCGTAGAGCTGAAGAGAATGAGAAACGAGTCAAAGGAGTCTGCCATTGAAACATTCAAGGCCTTTGGCAGAGCCGAGGATGAAGTGACAGGCGAAGTTGATCGTTGGCTAGACTACTTTACGATCATGCCTGTAGACTTGGATCCTGCGGGCGTTCTCAGAAGGCTTGACCATCTCTTGGATGAGAGAAGAGACCGCTTTCAAGAGTTTGTCTGTGAGCTGGCTCCAGAAGCCACACTAGCTCAACAGCAGACTCTGGAGAATACTCTTGAAGTATCGCAAGTTCTGGACCTCATATACAGAATTGTGCGTCATTTCTACATTTTGGGAAAGAAGACCGGCAGCCAGATCATGGTCATGCAGATACAAATGCAGTTGCCTGACATAATGCGACTTGCTAAGGCGTATTTTGAAGCAGTTGACGCGTTCTCTGAAGGAAAGCCTATTGGCGATGGCATCGGTCCGCTCATTGTGACAAGGTTTGCGAGGGAGTATGGCGCGAGTGCCGACTCCTACGTTCATGAGGTGTCACGCGAGGTAGGCTACTATCCGATAGAGGTAGAAGAGCGAACAGTCTATGCTCTTCGTGCTACTGGTCCCGGGGGTACTGTTGGCAAGCCTGGTTTTGCAGTTAAAACAATCGTCGAACAGAACAAAGGTAAGATCTCCAGAATAATCACGGTGGACGCAGCCCTGAAACTCGAGGGTGAGGAGATGGGTCGTGTGTCTGAGGGGACAGGGGCCGCAATTGGCGATCCTGGTCCGGAGAAGCATGCCATCGAGCAGACTGCAACAGACAACGACATTGGCATAGAGGCGATTGTAGTCAAGGAGGACGAGGCCGCAGCAGTCGGTGTTATGGACAAGAAGATTCTGGATTCAGTTCCAGAAGTGATTCAGAGAATCAAGAATTCGATTCTCAAGAGAACTAAACCAGGTGACAGGATAATACTTGCCGGAATTGGCAATACGATTGGTATAGGACTCTAGGGTGCGAAACATGGGCATAGTAACCAAGATTGTCGGTGCGGTAACTGCCGCTGCAGGGGCAGTAGTCGTGTTCTTTGGGATGTCAGATCCACAGTTGTCTTGGGTCTACTACTTCATTGGACTGATTGTGATGTCAATAGGATTCTCCTTGTTCAATGCTGGTGGTAGGGGAGCAGAAGAGAGGAAACCACCACCGCCAACTGTGACAGAGATAAGGTGTGACAACCCAGAATGTACTTTCAAGGAGATTAGGGACTTTCAGAAGGGAGACTACATTCTCAAGCCCGTAGACGTTCCATGTCCCAAGTGTCAGAGCACAATGACAATACACGGCGTCTATGTTGTTAGAGAAGAGCCTGAGGAGAAGTATGCAGTCTAAGGGCCTCTGACGATGATTCAGAGTCTTGGGCCGGAGTGATACTATTTCACATATCCTGCACAGCGAGTCAATCTCTCAATGTTGTCACTATCGCACCGTTCTCGCCAACAAAGAGGCTATGCTCGAACTGAGAAACCATGCCATTCTTGCCCTCAATGAGGACTGGGTAATCTCTGATGACGCCGGCCTTAAGAAGTGTATTGAGTGCGGCGTTCACATCGATCTTTGAGCTGTCGAGCCATCTTGAGGCCCATGGAAGTGTGTTAAACCTCCTACGGGCTGCATCTCGAACCCGAGTCGTTAAGCTGTCAAGCTTCTTCTTGCTTGACATCACATTGGCAAAGATGTAGGAGCTTGATCCCGGCTTGATTGTTCCGTTTCCATCAGTTGCGAATGGTTCTATTGCAAATGTTTCTCCGAGATTCATCTTGGAACTTCTTCGGGTTCGGACATTTGGAACGTTCTTTCCGGCATGTAGGTTCCACTGTTCCAGTTGATGGCCAGAAAGCTGGTGGATTGGACGCAGACCGTGGGTCTTGATGGCCTTCTCAATTGCTGCTCCTACTTGTCCGACATGTACCCCGGGTTTCACTACGTCAATCGCGGCGTCCAATCCCGCCTGTGCCGCCGCAATGAATCTCTCGAAGGATCCATCTAGGTCTACCGTTATCGCAGTGTCGGCTATGTGACCATCCACATGTGTTCCGATGTCGACTTTCACAAGCCCTTTGTCAGGGAAGGTTGTTGCATCGCCGTGAGGGCTTGTATAATGTGCGGCCTGTTCGTTAACAGAAACGTTGCACGGAAACGAGATACCTGCCCCATACTCGAGTGTCTTCTTCTCCGCAAACGTACACACCTTGAGTATCTTCACTCCAGGTTTGACCTGCAATGCCGTTTCTTTCAAAACTCGGGCAGCGATGCGACCAGCCTTGATGAAGTCAGGGTGGGGAGAAGACATCTCTACGACCTTAGACTCTCGGCTGCATGCTGCATCTTAAGGAGTTCTATGCACGAGCTTGTTCTAGATAGGCGATACTGCAGATCTATGGCACCGGAGTGAGCAATATAAGTGAAGACCGCCTACATCGAGTCTAAGATCCGAAATATGGAGATGAGAGATGATGAGAGTCACATATCTAGGTCATGCATCGTTCAAAATTGAATGTGGTGAGAGAGTTGTCTTCATAGACCCCTGGTTGAATGGCCCGACATCGCCCATGAAGATTGATGATGTAGACAGAGCCGATATCGTATTGGTCACACACGACCATGGAGATCATGGATATGCAGAAGCGGTGGAGATATGCAAAAGGACTGGTGCATTCTTCACTGCGATGAATGAGCTTGCGATACAGGCGAAGAGTGAAGGCGTTGAAAATGCACACACCCTCAATGTCGGTGGCAGTGTGAACATAGGTGATATCACCGTGACCCTTGTTCATGCATTCCATTCAAGCGGCAAAGGCGCCCCGACTGGTTTTGTGGTCAAGTTTCCATGCGGAACTGTCTATCATGCGGGTGACACTGGCGTGTTCTCAGATATGGCTTTGTTCAGCGAGATGTATGGAATAGACTTGTTTCTTAGCCCAATAGGGAGCTACTACGTATGTGGACCGAAGGAGGCTGCGTATGCAACAAAGCTCGTGCAGCCAAAGGTAGTAGTGCCAATGCACTACAACACCTTTCCTGTGATTGAGCAAGATCCGGAGGAGTTCAAGAAACTTGTAGCCGAGATGGCCAAAGACGTGTCTGTGGAAGTCATGAGTCCGGGTGAATCCCGTGAAATGAAATTCAAAGACTGATGGCGAGTAGAATTGAGGGTGGCCGATGCCTGTGTCCCATACCACTAACTCCCAGCTTCACAGCATCGGAAATGCATCCGGCTCTGCCGAGTTGTCTCGTGACGGGCATATTGGCATCGACCCGCCTGTCAATGTACGAGACCTGGGTGGCCCACAGTTCATCTAAGGAAAGAATCCTCATCTTGTGAGTCCGTTGTGGCTCGTCCTTTTGGTGTTTGGCAGGCA
>CAYFTD010000145.1:0-9129 GCA_964345915.1 uncultured archaeon | reverse complement strand
TTGTACACCTTGACCCCAGCCTCAGTCAGTAGTCTTCGCACAAGGGCGTTGTGACTGTAGGCTTTGTCGAAGTACGGGACGAAGCTTCTCAAGTGACCGACCCACAACGGGTGAATGTTGATGTCTGAGAGTGGCACTATGTCAATGCGGTCAAGTGGAAGACCCTCATCAATGAGTGCGTGCTTCATGAACATGACCCTCTCTCCACCTGTGAACGGATTGTTCGGCGTATGAGAGTATTGAGAGCTGCCAATCACAATGACTACGTCTTCGCCCTTCTCTATGATCTGTTTGACCGTATGGACGTGTCCCTTGTGGACTGGTTGGAAACGTCCAATGAACAGAGACCTCATGTTTACCGCAACCGAACGGGTGGAGTGACGTAATAAGGCTTCGGCAGTAGAATGAGAAACGAAAGTCCTTAACTGTCAGGGCCTCACCGAGGTTTCAAGGTTCATGCTATGATAGAGATTGATGGCTCCTATGGCGAGGGCGGAGGTCAGATATTACGTACATCGATTGCTCTGTCAGCCCTCACAATGCGCCCGGTGAGAGTCAGAGATATTCGTGCAAAACGGCCAAAGCCAGGTCTCAAGAAACAACACATGACAGGAATCGATGTTGTAGCACAGTTAGTGAATGCTGAAGTAAAAGGACTTGAGATTGGCAGCACGAGTATTGAGTTCATACCTCGTGAGAGAAGAGGAGGACGGTTCAGCTGCGACATTGGGACAGCCGGGTCTATCTCACTCGTTCTTCAGGCGGCCCTCCCCACAGCATCCTTGGCACCGGATCCTATCAAGTTGAGTCTAACAGGAGGAACTGATGTTGCATGGAGTCCGCCAATTGACTATATGCGTGCGGTGTTCCTACATGCGCTTCAGATGATGGGACCTCGTGTTGAGATGACCTCTCGAAAGAGAGGTCACTTCCCCAGAGGAGGAGGAAAGGTGTCCTGTTTCGTCAACCCGGTGGAGAAAGTGAAACCCATTGAGCTTGTGAACTTTGGCGATTTGGAAGGCGTCAATGGGGTATCGCACTGTGTTAGGCTCCCATCCCATGTTGCAGAGCGCCAGGCTGATACCGCAGCATCTGTTCTTCAAGAGAATGGTATAGAACAGGTTGTGATTGAACGAGAGTCCTATCAGAAGAATGAGGATAGGCATCTGGGACCGGGGAGCGGCATTGTCATTTGGGCAGAGTCTAGCCAAGGCGCCAGGCTGGGTGCTGACAGTCTTGGAGAGAGAGGAAAACCTGCAGAGGACGTTGGCTCGGAGTGTGCTCATCAACTGCTCGGTGAACTCTCAACTGGATCTGCGGTTGATTCTCATCTATGTGACATGCTTGTCCCATACATGGCTTTGGCAGATGGCCTCAGCACGATTGGAATCACAAAGGTCACATCGCACCTCCAGACCAATATATGGGCAGCTCAGAGGATCCTAGATGTTGAAGTATCTCTTGACGGCGAGCTTGGGAAACCCGGTAGACTAACTATCAAGGGAACCGGACTCTCGCCTTGAGATTGAGGCTACAAATTCATCCACAGACTCTTGGACAGAAGCAAGGTCTACCTCTTCAAGTGCCTGGGCTATCAATTCGTGGACGCCCTTCCCCTCTGTGGCAATGATCTCACGGGCTCCCGGCACTCGTGTTCTTGCCTTTTCGAGCTGTTCTGGAGGAGTGATGTCTATCTTGTTGAACACAACAAGGAGGGGGTTCAGAGGGAACATTCTTCGAACCTCATCGTACAGATTGAACTGGTCGTCTAGTCCCCAGCCACAAGCCTCAGAGGGATCCACCATGAATATGATGACATGTGCGAGATACTTCAAAGCAGCAATTGCCTGCTTCTCAATCTCGTTCCGCTCTGACATAGGCCTGTCTAGGATACCTGGCGTATCGATGATCTGGACATTTTGATTCGCAATAGAGAGATGGCCGATGATGACCTTCTTGGTTGTGAAGGGATAATGGGCAATCTCGGGCTCAGCAGTCGACACAGCCCTGACAAGAGTCGACTTGCCAACATTGGGAAAGCCTGCGCACACTATAGTGGGCGAGTCTGGCGTCACTCCTGGAAGCCGTGACATGGTCTTTTTGGCCTCTATTATGAAGTCCAGGTTGGCTGCGGTCGCTCTGACAACGGAGGAGATTCGTCCCTTAGCAGCCCTACGGGTCTTCTTCATCTGACGAAAGTCCTCTGCTAGCTTCAGTGCCTCTAGATGATTGTTGGTAATGTCATCTATAGGAGGAATGCAGTTGTAGACGGCTCCAAGAGCCTGCTTCAGCCGATCAATGCCGACCAGAATCTCTGTCAGCTCGTAGTAGAATGGATGTAGATGGTCTACCGACGGAAAGCCCTCCACTGCCAGTTTCAGCTTGGTCTTGATGTGCTTGGTGAACTCTTGGAGTCTTGTGATCTCTCGAATACGAGTACGCTCCACTCGCTTCAGTCTTAGAGAGCTCTTCATGCTGATGCGTGTTGATTTCTTCTGGGCAAAGTCGATAGTCTCCTCTGCAGTCAAGATGGTTGGAACCTTTGTAAAGGGATTCAGCCACTGCATTTCTCGTAATCAATTCCTGCGTGGATTGTGTTTCCAGGAAAGGAACAGGTCAAAACGTTTTAAAAAGAACCTACCTGACCCTAGTCGGGACTAGAGGACCCAACGGAGGTCTTGTTATAATGTCACTTCCTACTGGTGCAACTGTCGTCGGCCTAAAATGCAGTGATGGAGCTGTCGTCGCAACTGACTCACTGATCAGCTGGGGCACGCTAATTCTTACGGACAAAGGTGTCAAGGCGTTCAAGCTTTCGGACACCATTGTGTTGGCCTCTGCAGGACTCACGTCGGACTATCAGATGCTTGTGAACAGGCTTCAAGCGAGTATCAAGCTTTACGAGCTCAATCAGAAGAAGTCAATCAGTGTAAAGGCACTCTCTAAGATGGTTTCTAACACGCTATATCAACAGAGAATGGCACCACTATACGTGCAGACTGTCGTGATCGGTGTAGATGATGACGGTCCCGCACTCTATACTCTTGATATGGGAGGATCACTAATGCCTGAAGACTTCACTGCCGCAGGAAGTGGAACTCAGACCGCCTTCGGTGTCCTGGAGAAGGACTACAAAGAAGGTCTGACGGTCAAAGAAGCGGAGAAGATTGCTGTTGCAGCGGTGAAAGCTGGTATCTCCAGAGACGCCCAGTCAGGCGGCGAAATTCGCATCATGACCGTCACGAAAGATGGCATCGCCGAGCGAGTCGTCGAGAACTAGTGCGTGTGTATTGGTTGGGACCGCATCAACTCATCTTTAGAGCCCATTCATCTTCGAGGTATAGCGTAGCAGCCCTATTAGGCGCCGTTGAGATGGACAGTCGACTGACAGAGCTGCAGGTCAGTGCCCCTCTTGAGATCTCAGCCGGTATGATTCAGAAGGCGATTGAAAAGGGCCCAGTCATTGTTGCTCAGTCTGTTATGAGTACACAGACTGAGCGTGTGTCTACTGAGATTAAGAGCATCAAGAAGCAATTTGGCGACTCGGTGACATTGATAGGGGGCGGCCCTCACGCAAGTGCGCGTCCCGCAGATCTCTTGGAGGCTGGATTTGATTACGTGGTCGTTGGAGAAGGCGAGAGGGTCTTCCCAGATATGCTCTGGTACCTGATGAATGATAAGGACCCTCAGGGGATTGAAGGGGTCGTTTCTAAGAGAATGGACTCATATCCAATTCCAAGGCATCTTCCTAAGGTGGCGTTAGATGACCATCCACCTTTCGCACTTGATATGAACGTTCTAGGTCCAATCGAGGTGACTCGAGGATGTTCCTTCTCCTGTAAGTACTGTTGCACACCATTTCTGACTGGCGGAGGAGTAAGGCACAGATCTGTGGAATCGGTCGTCAGGTGGCTGAACCAAGCAGTCCAGAGGAGAGGATTCAGACGCACTTGGCTACTCTCTCCAAACGCACTATCATATGGCGGAAGAGGACGAGTGGTGAATCTCGACAGACTGGAACAGCTGTTGAAGGAAACTACCTCGGTAGATGGTCTTGAGGAGGTCTTCTTTGGAGCATTCCCGTCTGAAGTCAGACCAGAGTTCATCGCAAAGGAAACTCTAGACACAATGCGCTCCTATGTGTCAAATGAAACTCTTCAGATTGGGCTTCAGTCCGCGAGTGACAGGGTTCTAGACCTCTGCAATCGTAATCATTCTGTCAACGAAGGACTAGATGCAATCCGTATTGCTCTTGAAAGTGATTTCATTCCTCATGTTGACATGATATTTGGTCTTCCGGGAGAAACCGACGAGGAATTGAACGCAAGCATCTACATGTGCGAGAAGCTCGCGGAGATGGGAACAAAGGTTCATGGACACGTGTTTATGCCACTCCCAGGAAGCGCCTTCGAGAACATGGCTCCCGGGCGTCTTGACGCAGAGAGTCGCAGCACACTAGGGGAGTTCTCGAGAAGGGGGATACTTACAGGGTCTTGGAGTGCTCAGGAATCGTTCGCTATGAAGCTCGCCTCGAACAGGGATGTTGCCAAATCCTCATAAGACATGGCTCTGTGTGAACCGAACGCAGCATTGAAGTCCGAAATGCCCACAGAATTGAGAGAGAGGCTCAAGCGGCAAGGGTATCATCTACTAGGCGAGCGTGGAGCATACAAGGTGTGTCAGTGGCAGAGAAAGAGTCTGCTCCATGGTGATGTCTGCTACAAGGAGCGTTTCTATGGAATCGAGAGTCATAGGTGTCTTCAGATGACTCCGGTAGTAGACAAGTGCACTCAGAGTTGTAGCTTCTGTTGGCGAGTGACTCCGGCAGACATTGGCAAAGAATGGAATCAGGCAAGTTTGGTTGAGGACGATGTGATGTCAGCGTCGGATCTGCTTGACGAAACTATGATGGCCAATCTGCGTTCGCTGGGTGGATACAACCCTGAGGCCGGAGCTGAAGTGCCTGGGGAGAAGTATAACGAGGCCAGAGAGCCAAGGCACCTAGCAATCTCCCTAGCAGGCGAACCGACGCTATACCCTTTCCTGAGTGAGCTGATTGATGAAGGAACGAAACGGGGAATGACGACCTTTCTGGTGACCAACGGAACACAACCAGATGTTCTCTCTGAAGTATCGCTCCCGACTCAGCTCTATGTCACACTGGCCGCGCCAGATGAACGAACCTACGCCGCACTGTGCAGGCCAAACATCAGTGACGGATGGAAACGACTCAATGAGTCGCAAGAGCTGCTCCAGTCGCTCTCCTGTCGTCGGGTGAACCGTCTTACAATGGTTGCCAATCAGAACATGCATAAACCGCGCTCTTATGCGAGAATGATTCTGAAGGGTGAGCCAGACTTCATTGAGGTAAAAGGCTACATGCACCTTGGTTCATCCCGGAGTCGATTGAGTCAATCGAGTGCACCGTCACACCGGGAAATTCGTGCTTTCTCCGAGAAGCTGTCTGCTCTAACAGGTTATTATATCCAAGACGAGCAGATTGAGAGCAGAGTCGTACTTCTGTCACGTAGCAAAGTAATAAAGAAGATACAGTAGACGAGGTGATGGCGACAGCCATGAAGCTATCTAAGATACTTGAACCTCTGAGAACCGAGATTGAGTCTGATGATGTCGTTCGTGAGAAGACACTCCCGCTATCAAGGTCAGCAGTGAGAAGGTGTAGTGAGTCGATAAAGGAAACCCATAGGGGCAACTTTGAGATGGCCGCTCAGCTACTGTCGGAGGCTCGGGATATCATTCAGAATGCTCTGACTGAGATGAAGGCCAGCGGGTTCATGTCCCGTTCAAGGAGTCTTGATGTTGCTTTTCAGGAGTTGGCTGAGGCCTCGAACCTGCTGTCACTGCTGAAGGATGGAGTCTTCACACCTCCTCAGCAATATGATATTCCTGCCAGAGCATACCTGACTGGGCTCGCAGACACGGTAGGAGAGCTTAGAAGAGCCGTTCTTGATTCAATCAGGCAGGAAGAAGTCGACCGTGCAGTGACTCTCCTGGGGTTCATGGAGGAGATCTTCGATGAGCTTCAGACGTTTGACTTTCCAAACGCTCTGATACCTGACCTCCGAAGGAAATGTGATGTTGCAAGATCAATCATTGAGCGAACACGTGGAAGCATCACGTCAGCAATACAGCAGGAGAAGCTTGTGAAGGAGCTCAGAGGTCTTGAAGACCGAATGAGCGGTAATCAATAAATGGGTGGAGCTTGGAGGACAGACTGTCATGATAGCACCTGATGTTTGGTTCACACTCTACGTTTTGGCTAGGGAGGGGGCTATCCACAGTAGAGCTATCCTGACTACACAGAGGCTGGGAGAGATGCTTGGTGTTAGCCAACAGACTGCATCTCGTAGAGTTTCATTTTGTGCCGAGGAGGGATATGTGACCAAGGTGCACACTGTCAGTGGCATGCTGATTCAGCTGACAAAGAAGGGCGTCAAAGAGCTCAGCGAAGTGATGACAGGTCTGGAGTTCGCTCTCGCGCCTCGTGAAGAGGAGATTGTCATAGAAGGGCGTGTGATAGATGGTCTTGGTGAGGGAGCATATTACGTGGACGTGTACTCATCAAGATTCAAGAAGGGCCTTGGTTTTGAGCCATTCTCTGGCACGCTCAACGTGAAGATAGTCGACGAGAACTCACGGACTGCAATCAACAGAATGAAACAGACTCCTCCTCTAATTGTCACAGGCTTCACTCTTGAAGGAAGACCATTTGGAGATGTTGTCTGCTATCGCGTAAAGGTGAATGGAGAGGTGGATGGTGCTGTGGTCATCGCCCAACGGACCCACCATGGACAGGATATTCTGGAGGTCATATCGCCCTTCAATCTAAGAACCAAGCTCAAGCTGAAGGACAACGATACTGTAAGGCTCTCGGTAATGCCTCTGCACGTGTTCAGCGAAGCTCAACGACCGTGACCATATTCGCCCGTCAGCGGTACAAACGCCACACCGCCCCAACGTCTCTTCGTCACGTTGGAGTCTTGGTCCTTTTCTACCATCATCAGCTCTTGATAGAAGCCTCGGGACCCTACAGGAATCAGAAGGATTCCGCCTGGCTTAAGCTGATCGACCAACGGAGAAGGTATATCGGGGGCAGCAGCAGCAACAAGCATTCTGTCAAAGGGAGCGTGCTCGGGAAGCCCTTTTCCGCCATCACCATGTATCACAGTCACTCTGTCGCCATAACCAGACCTTTTGAGATTCTCTTCTGCAAAGTCAATCAGTCCTTTGACTATCTCAATCGTATACACATGACCAGGATTGGACGACCCCTTCGGTGCGACAACCTCGGCACATAGAGCAGCATGGTAACCCGACCCAGCACCGACCTCTAGAACTGTGTGTCCCTCCTCAAGCCTCAATCCTTCGCACATTATGACGCACATATGGGGAGCCGATATGGTCTGGCCAAGACCTATAGATAGTGGTGAATCTCGATATGCCTGTTTTCGGGACCCTGGTAACACAAACTCCTCTCTGGGGACCGTTCTGAGCGCTCGCTCAACACTCTCGCTCCTGAGATATCCTCTTCGGCGTAGACTCTGAGCAAGGGTTTCAATCTGCCTCTCGAAGGAGCTGTCACGCATCACAATCATCGGAGAAGAAGACATGCATTGATAAAAGCGTTGAGCGCAATGCAAGAATCATGCACACAGTGCATTTCAGAGCATTCGGCCACGGGAATGTCATCGGCGAACATGGGACTACCGTTGAAATCACATCAGAGGCTAGTCTCACTAGGAGAGGTACATGTATTGTCGGCGTTCGAGCAGAGCAGACATTGGCGGCCCTGAACTCTACCATAAAGGCACTTGCTGCATCCCAGAAGACAAGCATTGCTCTGAGGCTTACTGTGGAGGAGGAGACAGAAGAGATCAGGGGACGAGGTGACCCAAGACTCACGTACTCAGACCCTGTCAGTTTGGTAGCTCGGAAGAGCTCCTTTGTGTGTGGACGAACGTTGATGGTCCAGGCTGACAAGGCTGCTTCAGACCTGGATCGCTCTTTCATAGAGAAACTGAAGAATCCAGACGCTATAATCGAGTGTGAACTCGTCTTCGTCAGCGAATGACTAAATCTGCAGCCATCTGATATTCATGGGGAGCACTATCACGAACCCTTCGAACTAATTGAACAGTTCCGACTTCTCTGCCAGTTTCACTCACAAGGCCCTCAATCTTCTTCTGAAAGCTGCTCTCTGGGTCATCCCCGCCTGCAAAATCATAGTAATGCATGATCCCTCCTACCCTCAGAGCCCTGCAGGCATCCTTGACGAATTCAAAGGCCCCAGCCGGATGGTTCATTATCACACGATCGACATCACCATCGAAACTGCTCTGAACATATTCATGTGCATCTTCAAGAATAGGGATGATTTCTCCGATGAATCGATTGAGCTCCATGCTCTCTCTGAGCAGGTCAATTGCATCTGGGTTGACGTCAATGGCATAGACCTTAGCCCTGTGTCGCCTTGCAATATGAAGGGCGAACGGACCCACACCTGTGAACATATCAACTACTGTTTCGTCATCGACGACGAGGTCTGCTATCCTATTGTGCTCCTCAAGGAGCCTCGGGCTGAAGTACGCCTTTGCCACGTCAACTGCAATCTTGCAGCCATACTCCGTGTGTATAGTCTTGGTCTTTCTCTGACCTGCCAGAAGGTCGTATTGGCGTACTCTCGTCGTTCCCGAGATTGCTCCCCTCTTGCCTAAGACTGTTGAGAAGTTCTTGTGCAGTGACTGAAAGGCTGAACCAATCTGTCTGCCGAAGTCAACAAGCTCATCGGGTATCTCAAGTACAGCGATATCTCCAATGAGGTCATAGGCTCTCGGCAGATACTCGTGTAGGTCGTCAGGCAGTAGTCCCTCAAGGGCATCGGAAAGCGTCTTTGGGCCAATACTCGCTGACACAAACTCTCTCTTGCCGGTTTCAAAGTCTATGTCATCAAGAATCTTCTTCAGTTTGGCCTTGGTTACCTTCCTCGATAGTGGAAAATACAGGTCCTGGGCCTCGTCCACTATCTTGTACTCTGTATCTAGGAGTTTGGCCTCAAGGAGGGCTCTTCTAGCCCTCTCGCCATCGCCGGCCTTCGTTTTCACATACGAC
>CAYFTD010000144.1:0-1879 GCA_964345915.1 uncultured archaeon | reverse complement strand
TAGGTTCATCGGATTGCAGCCATTCTTCGAGAAGATTCCAAGTGTCGTTTCGAATCTGTTTCGGGTCTTCTGGTCTTCCTCTGTGCTTCGTAAGAAGACGGGCAAGAGCGGGAACTCACCACAAGAGTCAGTCCCTTCGATTTCATTATGACTTGCTTCCGGAAGTTCTGAGTTGAACGCCACCACTTTCGCATTCTCATTCATTTGACACCGTGCCCTATACGCGACAGGAGCGAGGTGCTTCCAACCAACAAACAAAGGAATCTTGCCTGCGGCGCTTTTGGCAAGTTGTTTTGGTGTAATGGGTGTGTTCTCCCAATCTTTGGGCATTCGTTCAAGATCTTTCGCGACAGACTGAAGGTCAGTGCGTTCAAGATCCAAGAGAGTTTCAAGAAGTGGCAAGATGCCTGACAAGATCAGTGGCAACGCCGCTCGAGGTTGGAAACCGGCCGCTAGTTTCTGAATCGGTGTGCCCTTCGCTAGTTTCTCCAAATCGCCGCCCGATGTAAACGAAAAAGTGGGACAGCCTCGACTTTGAGCGGATGTCAAAGCCGAGAGAGTCTCGTCTGTGTAGCCTGAGTAGCTCACAGCAATGACTGCCCATCTCTCGCTGACGAACCGCGGTATGGTGTAACCTCGGAATGTCACAACTGGAATAGTCGACCGATCTGAGAGATAGGCCGCGCAGATATCACCAGCGATTGCACTACCTCCCATTCCTACCAAACAGATTCCATCGATGCCCATCTGACGAGTTTGCTTTGCCTCTTCTGACGTCGTCTTATCGAGTCTGGTCGCTTTCAGCATGAGCGGAAATCCTTCTACCATGGACCTCATGCTTGTCTGGTCAATCTTCTCCAGCCTGCTCAATCTATCGTCCCGCAGAACTCTTTCCTCGGCCCGTCTTAAATCTGATTGCAGCTCTATTCAGATGAGTAAGCTTAAGAGGCATTCATTGCGCCAGACAGGTGGCGGATCGAGAATGTTGAAAGCGGTGGTGTTCGACCTTGATGGAACCCTAACGGTTCTTGCACTTCCGCTTGACGCGATGCGAAGGGACACAAAGGAGTTCTACCTCCGCAAAGGTCTACCTCCAACCTTGTTAGAGCCGGAAGATGGCATTTCTAGCTCCACAGTCAAAGCAAGGGAGTACTTTTTGTCTCAAGGCGTTCCCGACGACGAATGGGATGCAATGCAGGCGGAAATAGACACGATCCTAAGTGCTCACGAGGGCTGGGCGGCCATAGATGCAAAGCTGATAGACGGTTCGCTAGATGTTGTACGTGAACTGAAATCCAGGGGCCTGAAGACTGCCATTCTGACTAACAATGGTAGGAGCGCTGTCGACAAGATTCTGGAACAGATACCTATGAGTGACCTCTTCGATGTCATTCAGACCCGACATGAATCACCGAATCCTAAACCGTATCCAGACGGTCTGAGGAAGATTGCCGGTGATTTGGGGGTAGGATTAGACGAGATTGTATATGTTGGTGATGCCCGGATTGATGGCGCCGCCGCTGCAAGAGCCGGGATACCATTTTGGGGGGTCGCCACTGGAGAAACATCGAAACAGGCTCTGCACAAAGCCGGCGCTGTCAAGGTGTTTGACTCTCTGAATCAGATTCTTGATACTATTGACTCAGTTCAATAGAGTCCTTCGACAGCAATGAGAACCAGTTCATTCATTTGGATCGCTGTGCAAGTTTCCTTATCCAATGTGGAGGATGGACCGAAATATGGCGCCAAAATCTGGTAAGTTTCTTCTCAAACAAGATTTGCTTAAATACTTCTTGAGACATGCTTGATGTTGAAGGGCGTTTGGGGCCGTTCTCTCTCTCACGCTTCTCTCCTCCTTCCAGCGTTCTCTCCGGCCCCA
>CAYFTD010000143.1:0-2387 GCA_964345915.1 uncultured archaeon | reverse complement strand
GCTAACTTCCCATGGCTGGCAGCACTACTTGCACTCGGGGGTGGCTAGAGAAATGGGAATCCTCAGAAACCTGGGCGACATGTTCCAAATCCTTAGACACGTCTTCCGTCAGGTCTTCACCAGACCCTTCACATACTTCTACCCCTTCGAGGATCGTGAGTACCCCGAAAGGACTATAGGTAGACACATACACGTCCGAAAAGCGTGTACTGCATGTTCACAGTGTGTGAAAGCATGTCCTGTTATCGCAATCAGGATTGACAAGGAGGACAAGATGTACGAGAAGGATGCAGCCCTATACTTCGACTACACACGTTGCATCTTCTGTGGTCTCTGCGTTCAAGCTTGCAGGTTTGATGCACTATTTCACACGCCTGTCGTTGACATCAGCGAGGGCGAGAGGGGGGACCTGCTATATGGTCCAGATAAGATAGAGACCCTCGACAGAGACCCACTGAAGTGGCGCGGGAGGGAGTTCAGGTAATGCAAGCAATCGAGTTCCCATTCATGACCATATCGCTAGCCGTCCTGTTCCTCGGAGGGCTGTTGATCTACCTGTTTCGCGGAAGACTGGTGGATACCTCAGGAAGGATTGCCGTTGGCATCTCATTCGTGTCACTTGTCCTGATGATTCCACCTTTCTACCGCGTACTTGTGGAACCGATTGGTGCAGCATTTGAGCATGCCACATGGTCGACAGTTTTGGGAGAGTTCGGACTCTACATGGATGGAATAGCGTTCCCAATCACTTTCGCTGTTGTCGTGCTAGGTTTCCTCTCAGTCGTCTACGCCGTGGGATACACCGAGCACTCGGAGAACAAGCCGACATTCTTTGCAAACACACTCTTCTTCATAATGGGAATGCAATGGGTCACACTCGCCACGAATCTTCTTGAGTTCTTCATTGCATGGGAATTAATGTTGGTCCCATCCTACTTCCTGATTCTCTTCTGGGGTCTTCCTGAAACGAAGAAGAGGACTGCCATGAAGTTCTGGCTGTACACACAGTCTGGTGCCGTATGCATCCTGATCGGATTTGGACTGCTATACTTCTTCACGGGCTCCTTTGAGCTGTACACAATCATCTCGTTGTTGCCCGCTTTCATCGGCCAGCTCGACATGTTGAAACTGATCTTCATTCTCCTGGGCGCGGGATTCCTGGTCAAGATGGCCGTCTTCCCGATTCACTGGTGGCTTCCTCCAGTCCACGCGGAGGCACCAACGCCAATCTCAGTGCTGCTATCCGGAGCCATGATTGAGACCGGTGCATATGCTCTGGTCCGTTTCGGTCTTGTCACCTTGGGTCCTGCAGCATTGGACCTGTCTTTCTTTGTCGGTCTTCTTGGTGTCATCACCATGTTCTATGGTGGGCTCATGGCACTAGTTCAGAAGGACATTAAGAGGCTCCTTGCTTATTCGAGCGTCAGCCAGATGGGCTACGTACTCTTCGCGCTGGGAATGATAACCACCTACGGGGTATCAGGTGGCCTGTTCCATCTCATCAACCATGCCTTCTCAAAGGGTCTCTTGTTCATGACCGCAGGAGCTGTGATACACCAGACTCATCTCCGCGATGTTGACCTCATGGGAGGTCTCTCGAACAAGATGCCCATAACCGCCTTTGCCGCCGCGATAGGCGCAATGAGCATAGCAGGAAGTCCGCCGCTCTCGGGCTTTGCAAGTGAGTGGATGATGTTTCTTGGAGGATTTGATGCAGTCTTCCTAGGGTCCCCTGGAATGCGACCCGAGTTCCTTATCCTCTCAATACTCGCTGTGTCTTCGTCGATTGTGAGCGCGGGATACATGCTTCGCTATATCTGGAAGGTCTTCCTTGGACCTCATCCGGACGCGCTTGAGGAAGTGAAGGAGAGCTCCCAATGGATGACCGTCCCAATGATCATTCTCGGGATTCTGATTGTGCTCTTCGGAATATTCCCGGGACTGGCACTTGATGTCATCATACCTGGTGTACAGGGAATTCCATCGATTATCCCATGAGGTGAACTAGATGCTGCTTGGACTACCATATTGGCTTATCCTCGTGATTCCACTCGGCGGCTCTCTGCTTGTCCCATTGGTTGGGCGCTTCAGCGAGAGGATGCGAGATTGGACCCCTGCAATCCTCATGGGCATAACCATGATTCTCTGCTGGTCCCTTCTCCCGGAGATTGGACATCCAGAGACCCAGACAAGCTGGCCTTGGATCAGCGTACTCGGGCTCAACTTCGAGGTTCTTCTTGACCCACTGTCAGTGGTCATGGCGGTCCTTGCGAGTACTCTGTGTTTCCTCATCTATGTGTACAGCACAGAATACATGGCCCATGAGGGTGACCGCGACAGGTTTTTCTTCCTGATGCTGGCTTTCGGAGGCGGAATGCTCACGCTTG
>CAYFTD010000142.1:0-2538 GCA_964345915.1 uncultured archaeon | reverse complement strand
TAAGGCCCCTAAGCCCTCAATTGGAGCTCATAAACACGTTTCTCGCCTTTCAAGCAATATGCTGGGATTTATAAGCCCTCCTCAGAATTAAACATTCAGTGTTGACACAAAGGATGTTATTGTTTGACACATATTATCGGATGTGTGTGTGCTGATTTTTCAGTCTAATGGGAGCACATCTTTGTGCAACAGTTGTGATTCATATGAACTCTGAAGTAGAAGGCACTGAGATTAAAGTAGCAGAACTGGAACCAAGAATGAGCAATATCAACATCAGTTTCAAAGTGATTGAGAAGGGTGATGTACGGGAAGTCACATCTAGGAGTGACGGAAGTCTGAATCGTGTAGCAAGTGCAGTTGTTGGAGACGAAACGGGAATTGTGACTATGCCCCTATGGAATGACATGATCCAAGAGGTCGAATCTGGCAAGACATATGAGCTAAAGAACTGTTACACCGGTCTTTTCCGTGGTAATCTACGTCTGAAGATTGGGCGTGAGAGCGAAATCGCCGAAGCTGATCAAGAGATTGCAGAAGTCAATAACGATGTTGACAAATCCGAAGAGTACTATGGCCGTCCCCGGCATCACTTTGAGGGATACTCCTCTGGCGGATCCTCGGGCCGAAGTTATAGAGGCTATGGTGGAAGAAATAGCAGGCGCTACTCACGTAGCAGACGCGACAACCGTCGAAGAAGACGCCGGTACTAGCTAACTGTGAAGTTTACATACAGAAGAGCGAATTGTCTAATAGGACGCCCCTTATTTGGCTCTGCTCGCACATGCAAGAACTTGAACTAAAGTACTCAGAATCAATAGAGTTCGAGAACTATTACACAGTATAGGTTTTTGAGATATGACTGGTGAGATACGAACCATCGCGATTGCCACAATCGGCAAGGTTGGTGTGGGCAAGACATCAATAGTACGTTTATTGGATGAGAGTGCCAGGAGCCGAGGCACAACCCATGTAGTTGACGCCAAGGATACTGTCTACACATTCTGGGAACTTCAGACTTCAAGCTATGAACCTACGAAACTGGAAGTCTTCAGCTCCTCCTTCTTGCGAGGTACCAAACCCTTTGAGCGTTTTCTGTTCATCATTACCGACAGCACAAGAGAGAATCTAAATGAAGTCAAGTACTCTTTGAGGTTCCTCAGAGAATCATTCCCAGACACAAGATTCGCAATCATTGCCAACAAACAGGACCTCCCCCGCCGTCTGCCAGCTTCTCGCATTGAGAAGATGACCAATCTTCCTACACTAGAGATATCTGCAATTGATACTTCACACAGGAGCCGACTTGTAAACTTCATTTCCTATCTTATTGGTTCTGATTCCGGTCTTTGATGGCAACACTTGGATTCAAGTCATTATATCCATCAGTCATTCCAAGTCTTGTCAGTCGTATGCTAGCGTAGCATCATTAGGCCTGCCAGACCACGACCCCAAACAAAGCTATGCTGAAGAACACCCCAATCGAGTAAGAAGCGTTGAAGTAGACAAGTGTTTCTGAGATGTCCATAGCTAAGAACAAGTAGGTTGCGACGAGAAGAGCCGTTGCTAAAATGAAAACCAGAAGAAACCTTTCACCTCTCGTCAAAGGTCTGTTGTCCATTGAGAACACTCTGAACCAGAGCATAATGGCAAGAATCCCGATAGGTGGGAGAATCATCAGAACAAATGCAGTTGGCAAAAGAAGAATTCCACTCAGGATTGCACGGATCTCAGTCATTCTCTGCTGGTATCTTTTGAATTCTTCAGAGTAGACCCGACCATAGTCCTTCCAAACATGTAACTGATATCCTTTCCATAGAGCATGTTTCCAGTTTCCGAGTTTTTCATCTAGACTATCCATCGAGTTTCCATGTACCTGAGGACCATACTCTTCTCTGACTATCGGAATGATGTAGACTAGAAGTATCAGCGACCAAATCCCATAGACTGCGGTGAGATTCTCAATCAGTGTAAGACTCTGCGAATAGAAATATGCATTGACGAATGCATACACTGCATAGATTAGGACAACTAGACTCGGGATTATCAGAGCAAGTTTCAGCAATCTCATACGTTTCCTACTACCCTTTACTTGCTCTGTCACATTTCTTAGGACGATGCTGCAAATGTACGCATAGGTTAGCATCACTCCGAAGCCACTTAGGAATCTCATCACAACCCCGGATACCGAGAGGAGTAAGAGTGCCCCCTCGCCGCCAAACAGAAGCAGAAAGTCGAACTGACTCTGAAACAATAGAACTAGGAGTAGAACCAATCCCAGAAAGAATCCCATGAGATAGCCTATTGTGCTTCTGTCAGCAAAGCGTCGACTGAGATCGTCAAGTGGAAGAGTCATTCAGGATAACCTCTTTCAAATGCTGATATATGAGAATTTTCTCCGATGTAATTACTTAGAATCTATTCCAAATGATATCCCAAGGGAGCGGACAAGGTCCTTGTATCGGTTGCGAATGGTTACTTCTGTTACACGCGCTGCACTAGCTACATCTCTCTGGGTACGCCTATCTTCTTCAAGAATAC